>NZ_DAMALV010000012.1:0-63907 GCF_032069585.1 Moraxella sp. CTOTU48268 | reverse complement strand
TTGCGTTTAGGCGCTGACGCCCTTGCAGCACAAACTGATTGGCTTGTTCACCTTTCACAGGTTTATACATGATGGTGGGTGCGCCAAACTGGTTGAGCCATGCGTTCATGATTTCCCATGTCCCCAAATGCGGCACAATTGCAAGCATGCCATTTGGGTTTTGTAAGCCTTGCATCAAAACTTGTTGCTGATGCACGGTATGGATTTGTTTGACCGACCACGCAGGTGGCATCGCCCAGCTTTTAGCCGATTCCACCATGTTTTTGCTTTGATTAGCAATACAGGCTCTGGCAAGCTGGTCACGCTGAGTTTCAGTGAGTTCAGGATAGACAAGTCGTAAGTTAGTATCTACCGTTTTCATGATACTTTTGTCACGACGAAGTGAAATAATAAAGCTTGCGATATGTGCCAATAGATACAGCATCCACATTGGCACATATTTAAGAAGAGTAAAGGCATTCATCTAATTAAAGGTGTGACCTTGATTAAGATTGTGGCGCTTTACTGTCTTTTTCGCGTATACGGATACCCAATTCACGCAGTTGTTTGCCATCCACGGGTGCAGGGGCATCAGTCAGCGGACATTCAGCCGTTTTGGTTTTTGGGAAGGCGATGACGTCTCGAATCGATTGTGAGCCTGTCATTAGCATAATTAACCGGTCAAGACCGAATGCCAAACCACCGTGGGGTGGCGCACCGTATTTTAGCGCGTTAAGTAAGAATGAGAATTTCTCTTCGGCTTCGGCTTCAGAAATACCCAATGCTTCAAATACCGCTTTTTGCATATCTAAGGTATTGATGCGCAGTGAACCACCACCGATTTCAGTACCGTTTAATACCATGTCATAAGCGATAGACAGCGCGGTTTCTGGGTTGTTTTTCATCGCTTCAACTGTGCCTTTTGGCTTGGTGAAGGGGTGATGCACCGACGTCCATTTACCGTCATCTGTTTCTTCAAACATCGGGAAATCCACCACCCAAAGCGGCGCCCACTCACAGGTCAGCATATTTAGGTCTAGACCCAATTTGACACGCAGCGCACCCATGGCATCATTGACGACTTTGGCTTTATCCGCGCCAAAGAAGATGATATCACCGGTTTGCGCCTCAGTACGTTTAATCAGCTCGACCAATACTTCATCAGTCATGTTTTTGATAATCGGTGACTGCAGACCTGATTCTTTATCGACACCGTTGTTGATGTTGCTCACATCATTGACTTTGATATAAGCCAGACCTTTTGCGCCATAGATGCCGACAAATTTAGTATATTCGTCAATTTGTTTACGGGTGAGGTCGCTACCCTGTGGCACCCGAAGCGCCACCACACGACCTTTTGGGTCTTGGGCAGGGGCTGAGAATACTTTAAATTCCACAGACTGCATGATATCAGCCACGTCAATTAACTTCATAGGAATACGCAAGTCTGGTTTGTCAGACGCATAGTCACGCATTGCTTCAGCGTAGGTCATACGCGGGAAGGTATCAAATTCAATGTTCATCATGGTTTTGAACAAGTCTTTTGTTAAGCCTTCGGCAATGTTCATGATATCTTCATCACTTAAGAATGAGGTTTCGATATCGATTTGGGTAAATTCTGGCTGGCGGTCAGCACGTAAGTCTTCATCACGAAAACACTTAGCAATTTGATAATAACGGTCAAAACCCGCCACCATGAGCAGCTGTTTAAATAGCTGAGGCGACTGTGGTAGGGCATAAAACTCACCGTTTGACACGCGGCTAGGCACCAAATAATCACGCGCGCCTTCCGGGGTGGCACGGGTCAATATAGGGGTTTCTACATCCAAGAAACCTTGGTCATCTAGGTAACGGCGAATGGTGGAAGTAGCTTTGGCACGAAACTTCATACGCTCTTGCATCTCTGGACGGCGCATGTCTAAAAAGCGATATTTTAGGCGCAGTTCTTCAGAAACGTTGGTGAACTCATCATTGAGGGGGAATGGCGGTGTCTCAGAGGTGGCGATCGTTTCGATGTCTTTGGCCAATAACTCCACTTGACCGCTGGTCATGTTTTTGTTTTCAGTACCGGCATAACGCTGACGCACACGACCGGTAATTTTGAGCACATATTCAGAACGCGCGCTATCTGCGGTAGCGAATGCTTCTGGGGTATCTGGGTCGATGACCACTTGCAGTAGGCCTTCACGGTCACGCATATCCAAGAAAATAACCCCACCGTGGTCACGGCGACGATGCACCCAACCGCAAATAGTGATGGTTTGATCGTTTAAGTTTTCGGTGACAAGCCCGCAATAGTGTGTACGCATCATAATGAAGCAATCCCAATATTTTTCGTAATGTAAGAAGTAGCAAAAATTTTTATAAACGAATATTATGCCTTGTTTACTCAAATTTCACAATATGAAACACGGTTTATCATGCATCTCCACTAGCCATGCCTGTCACAGACATTTCGCGAATATTGTGTGGATAAGCGATTGAAAACAGCAAAATAAACGCTATATAAAACCCATTGTGTGAATTTTTTCCTTAATTAGAGAATTATTATGCTATTTCAAAATGCCAAACATCCGGTTGAAATGAAAGTTACCCATTTAAATAAAGTCAAAGCCCAGCGCAAACAACAATTACAATTGCAAATGGTGAATGATAAAGGGTTAACATCACTCATCAGCCGCGTATTTACAGACTTGACGAAAAAAGAAAATACCAAAAAAAACCCCTCAAAATTTGGTCTGTTTAAAAATAAAGCCGCCAACAAAAATTGTTTTGTGCTGGATTTTCATGGCGATATCAAAGCCACTGAAGTACAGCAACTGCGTGAAGAAATCAGCACGCTACTGACGGTGGCGCAAGCTGAAGATGAAGTCATTGTGCGCCTTGAATCCTCAGGTGGCATGGTACACGCATATGGCCTGGCTGCTGCTCAGTTGGCACGTATAAAAGAAGCAGGGCTACACTTAACGGTCTGTATTGATAAAGTCGCCGCCAGTGGTGGCTATATGATGGCGTGTGTGGCTGATAAAATTTTGGCGGCGCCATTTGCGGTGGTGGGCTCGATTGGTGTGGTGGCACAAGTGCCTAATTTTCATGATTTATTAGAAAAACATGACATCGATGTCGAAGTATTTACCGCAGGTAAATACAAACGCACGGTAACCGTTTTTGGTGAAAATACCGAAGAAGACAAACAAAAATTCCAACAAGAGCTGGAAGAAACGCACAAACTATTTAAAGACTTTGTGCGTAAATACCGTCCAAGTTTGGATGTTGAACAAGTGGCAACCGGTGAGCATTGGTACGGTGAAGATGCGATAACGCGCAATTTGGTCGATGCCCTGCAAACATCGGACAGTTATATTTTAGACAAGATGACAGATAGCGAATTGTATGCCATTCAATCTCGCCAAAAACCAACAATCGCCCAGAAGCTAGGCATCTCACAAGCGGCACAAGCGGTGGTAGCGACAGCGATTGATAAACTACCAGATGCCTTGGCAAAGTTAGAAAGCGCTAAAATGCCGATGGTCAAAAAATAACCGCAAGATAAAACGATAAAAACCTGTGGTGATAAAAACCTGTGACAAAAACCTGTGAGGCTTGGCAGGTTTTTAACTTTTTAATGGCGACACATTTGGGCGTATAACTATGAAACTATTTATGTTAAAAATCGGGGCGCGTCCCCAAGGACGACTCATTGAACAGCATGATGTGATGTTTGTGATTGCAAATAGCCTAAGTGAAACAATTGAGAGTGTCAATCAGCACTGGCCGGCTGTCAAAAACAACTGGCACTTGGACGCATGGCGAGAAGTGAAGCGTGTAGGTGATTATCAAATTTTGTTGTCGAAAGACAGCTTGTCAAAAGATGGATTGTCAAAAGATAACGCGCTTGCAGATAATATATTGGCAGATGATAGAGTAGATAACAAATTAGATAGTAAAGGCAAACAACTTTATTTTGTCAATTTAGGCGGTTATCTGCCGGGTCAATTTGAAGAATTTCATTATAAAACACTTGTGGTAGCCGAGACGCTAGGTAAAGCAACGGCGCAAGTTAAAAAAACGGCATTTTATCAAGACTATACATTTGATAATGTCGATACCGCCAAAAGCGGCGTGGCAACAAGTCATGTTGATGATAAGCATCAACTAGACTTGGATGATATTCACTGTGTGGCTGATTTACTGCCAAATGACGTGGCATTAACCATTCAGCCATTAACCGAGCCTGAAAAAAATCAGCTACCGGACGATGCGCTGCATATTGGTTATTTAAGTCTCAAGCAAATCAAAACCATGATTGACTAACCCGTGACGCGTCTGATGGCGTATTTTGGCGCTGTCAATCATTGCCTTTACTCGGCTTTGCCTTTATAGTAGGCTCATTTTTAACTCGCTTTTTTTAACCCCTTCTTTTTATCTATAAAAGCTTTGTATAACCAATGAAACAAGCCACCGCCCTTGATATCCTTAAAACTGGTAAAAATGTGTTTTTAACAGGCTCAGCAGGGGCGGGCAAGACCTATACCATCAATCAGTATTTGCATTATCTGCGCGCAAGGGATGTGGCGGTCGCAGTGACGGCTAGCACAGGCATTGCTGCCACCCACATGAACGGCATGACCATTCACAGCTGGGCGGGCATCGGCATCAGTAATGAGCTAACCGCCAAAGACATCGCCCGCATCAAAAAGCGCACGGTGGTTGTGGAGCGCATTGAGCGCACCAAAGTATTGGTGATTGATGAAATCTCAATGCTGCATCGACAGCAATTTGAGCTGATTAACCAAGTGCTACAAGCTATCAAAGAAAACACATTGCCGTTTGGTGGTATACAGCTATTGGTTGCCGGGGATTTTTTTCAGTTGCCGCCAATTGGTGAGCCCCATGAGAGCAACCGTGATAAATTTGCCTTTATGGCGCAAGCTTGGCTGGATGCAGACTTTCAAATTTGCTATTTATCCGAGCAGCATCGTCAGAAAACTGACAAAACAGCGGTGGCAGGCAACAGCTATTATGGCTTGGATTTAAATGCGATTTTAAATCAGATTCGTAGCCAGCAGTTTACCCCCCATATCATGCCTGCTTTGACCGCGACGGCTGAGCATGTGCTAGCCGACAACCGTACCCGACTGTTTACCCACAATGTCAACGTGCAAGCCATCAATGAGCAGGAACTTGGTAAACTTAACACAGCGGCGCATACTTTTCGCGCTTGGGGAGAAGGCGATGAAAAGCTGGTCGAGACGCTAAAAAAATCCGTACGCAATACCCCAGAACTGGTGCTCAAACTTGGCGCAAAAGTGATGTTTATCAAAAACAACACCGAGCTTAATGTGTCAAATGGCACCATGGGCAAGGTAGTTGATTTTGTTGCCACCACCCTTAAACAACCAAATAAACAAACAGACGATAGCGCATCAAAAAACAGCCCATCAAACAATCACCCATCTGAGCTGCTCGATGAACAAGCGCTGGCAGCAGACTCAACTGCCTTGCTCGATGCCATCGAACAAGAACAACAAGCCGATATGGCAGACTTGCTGGATGAAGTCAATGGCGGTCAATCACAACAAACTCACCACAAGGATGAGGATGAGGATGATACCGCCGCGACAGACACGGCTGATGACAAATTATCGGAGTTACTTTATCCCTTGGTTGAGCTCAATGACGGCCGCAAAGTCATTGCTGAATATGATTCATGGCGTATTGATGATGAAGAGGGCGAAATACTGGCTGCCTATTATCACATCCCCTTGACGCTGGCGTGGGCGATTACCATTCATAAAAGCCAAGGCATGACGCTAGATGCGGCAGAAGTGGATTTGTCGAAAACTTTTGAAAAAGGGCAGGGCTATGTGGCTTTATCACGGTTAAAGCAGCTATCTGGACTACAATTACTGGGTGTCAATGAATTAAGTTTACAGCTTGATCCCTTAGCGCGCGGCGCTGATCAGCGATTTCAGGCGATCAGTGCAGAGCAAGAATGTGAATTTTTGACGCGCAGTAAAAAACAGCTCAATGACCTTCATCGTGAATTTATCATTCAATGCCGGGGTACGCTTGATAAAGAAAAAATCGCTGCGTATGAAAATCGCGCCAAACAACAGCAAAAACTGATTGAAAAACGTCGTCATGCTGTACAGCAGCTGCAATCTTTGGCAGATGATGCGGCAGGCGTCATCACCCCCACGGTGCTGGAAACCAAAGCCCTGCTGGATGAAAGTTTGACCATTGCAGAAATTGCGCAAGCCCGTAATCTAGCCCAATCAACCGTGATGGGACATATCGAGAAAATTGCTGAGCATTTTCCCCGCGCTAACATAGCGCATCTACGACCTGAGGACAAATGGCTACAGCCGATTGATAAGGCGTATCAAAAAATAGCCAAACGTGATGACAAACGCGATAAAGATAACGATGGCAAAATCAAAATTCGCGCGATTGTCGAAGAGTTAAGAAACGCCTATTCTTATAATGATGTCAAACTTGCCTTGTTGTTTTTAAAACTGCATGGCAATTGAGCACTTGTCTAGTAAGGAATATCCCTGATTGAATGCTTCTACCATCAAACCTTTTAACATTGCTATTAATGGCTTTGGTCGTATTGGGCGCAACGTGCTACGTGCTTATATCGAACGGTTTTGTCAAAATCCTTTACAATTACAGCCGTTAAATATCGTTGCTATCAATGATATTGCTGAGCCAGCAACGCTGTTACATTTACTCAAATATGACAGTACCCATGGTCGATTATCTGCGGTCAGTGATATCCATATTGAATTAAAAACAGTAGATTTGGGTGAAAAACAACAGCATTTTTTGCTATTAAGCCAAGGGGAGTTTCGGCAAAAAATTGCATTGATACAGCAGCCCATTGCCACCAAATTACCTTGGGAAAAACTGGGCATCGACATGGTGCTTGAAAGCACAGGTCATTTTCGTAGCTATGAACAGGCGTCACAGCATATTATCGCGGGCGCCAAACAGGTGATGATTGGGGCTGCCCCGTTTGATCATGTGGATGCCAGTATCGTAGTGGGCGTCAATGACCATGAGCTTAGCCGTGATAAAAAGATTTTATCCAGCGTGTCGTGTACCACCCAAGCGCTCGTGCCTTTACTGTATGTATTGCACCGTGCCTATGGCATCGAATCAGCGATGATGACCGAAATCCATGCGGTGACCGCTGACCAAACCGTGCTTGACCAAGTGCATCGTGATTTGCGCCGTGCACGGGCTTCTGGGCATAACATTATCCCAACCACATCAAGTAGTATCGCTGCGGTCAATCGGGTGATGCCGCATATGGCAGGCAAGGTGAATGGGTATTCAATCCGCGTACCGACCATGGATGTCGCGGCAATTGATGTGACATTTACCTTTGACAAAGCCACGGATGTTACTGCTATCAATCAGCTGTTAAAACATGCCAGTGAACAAGATTTATTGGGTATCATGGATTACAGCGATGAGCCATTGGTCTCCAGTGACTTTATCCATGATGCACATTCATTGGTGATTGATAGCTTACAGACGATGAGTGTGGGGCGGCAGTTTAAAGTGTTTGCTTGGTATGATAATGAATGGGGTTACGCCAATCGCATGCTTGATATTTGCCAAACCTTGGCCAAAATCTAAACCTAAGCTGAGCTATAAAAAGAAAAAAATTATCAATTAAAAAAGGCGAAACCTAGTCAGTCTCGCCTTTTTTATGCCTAACAAAAATTAATGTCTAAAATGACGCATACCGGTGAACACCATCGCAATGCCATGTTCATCGGCTGCAGCGATGGTTTCGTCATCGCGCATGGAGCCACCGGGCTGAATAATCGCCTTAATTCCCACCGCTGCGGCATTATCAATACCATCACGGAACGGGAAGAAGGCATCTGATGCCATTACCGCACCCACAGGCGATAGACCAGCATGTTCAGCTTTAATCGCGGCAATACGTGCTGAGTTGACACGGCTCATTTGACCTGCGCCTACCCCAATGGTACGCCCATCTTTGGCATACACAATCGCGTTGGATTTCACATATTTGGCGACTTGCCAAGTAAATAGTAAATCATCGAATTGTTGCTGAGTCGGCTGTACTTTTGTCACCACTGTTAAATCATCTAAAGTAATTAAGCCCAAATCTTGCGCTTGCACCAATAAACCCCCAGTGACGCGTTTGAAGTCAAACTGGGCTTGGCGCTCACTTGGGTTTGGTAATTCACCGCAGACTAACACGCGCACATTTTTCTTGGCAGATGTGACATCGAGCACACCATCGGCAACGCTTGGGGCGATGATAACTTCAACAAATTGCTGATCCACAATCGCTTTTGCTGTTTTGATATCCAGCTCACGGTTAAAGGCAATGATACCGCCAAACGCAGATTCTGGATCAGTGGCAAAGGCTTTTTGATAAGCATGGGTTAAATCGGCATCCACGGCCACACCACAAGGATTGGCGTGTTTAACAATGACACACGCAGGCATATCAAACGATTTCACGCATTCTAACGCCGCATCGGTATCTGCGATGTTGTTGTAAGATAGTTCTTTACCTTGTAATTGTTTGGCGGTGGCAATACTGGCTTCTTTTTGACCATTTACCTGCGCTTTTTCGACATAAAAAGCGGCTTGTTGATGCGGGTTTTCACCATAGCGTAAGTCTTGCGCTTTGTCCATTTGCACGTTAAAAGTACGCGGGAATTGGTCAGCCGATTCAAAGCTTTGCAGGCGTTTGCCTAAAAAGTTGGCAATCATACCGTCATAATGTGCTGTATGCTCAAATGCTTTTACCGCTAAATCAAATCGGGTGGTATCACTGATACGGCCGTTTACTGTTAGTTCGTCCAAGATTGCTGCATAATCGTTGGGGCTTGTCACAATGCTGACATGGTCATGATTTTTTGCCGCGGCACGCACCATGGTAGGTCCACCAATATCAATGTTTTCGATGGCGTCTTCTTTGGTGACATTCGGGTTGGCAACGGTTTGGGCAAATGGATATAAATTGACAACGACCATGTCAATGCGGTCGATACCATGTTCTTGCATAATGGCATCATCCGTGCCGCGGCGACCTAAAATACCGCCATGAATTTTTGGATGCAGGGTTTTTACCCGACCATCCATCATCTCTGCAAAACCTGTGTATTCTGCGACTTCAGTCACTGCTAAGTCATGTTGTTTGAGTAGTTTGTAGGTGCCGCCCGTGGATAGTAGACGAAAACCGTGGGTGATTAGACCTTTGGCAAAATCCACAATACCCGATTTATCAGAAACAGAGAGCAATGCATAAGCTTGATTCATAATTGACTCGACTCGTTGACAAAAAAACCCTTGGGGCAGAAAAAACAAAAAAGTCAGTTATGACGAACTGACTGATTGGCTTTCATATCCCAACTCTATAAATCCCAAAATATGGCGATATCTTATCATAAAAAAACGGGTATTTTTATCAATTATAATAATTGGTGGGTTTTAAGTTTTTTACGCAATGTACCGCGATTAAGTCCCAAAATCTCTGCGGTTTTGGTTTGATTACCACGGGTGTGTTCAAGGACGACACTGATTAGCGGTTTTTCAAACTGTGACAACATAAGCTCATAAAGCTGGGTCGGTTGTTGTTCTTTTAAGTTATCGAAGTACTCTCGTACCACAAGCTCAATGTGATGAGCTAGGCTTGCGCTGGGAGAAGTTTGCGATGGGGTATGGGTAGTGTAGGGGTTAGATGGGTTATCTGACATATTGGAATACTTGGCGCGATTTTGTAAAGCAACAGAATTGGGCATAACAGATTCTCAAACTAAATTTGATTACAAATTTATTGAATAATTCGTTAGTTAATAGATTAAATAAAACTTAAATATCAAGACGAATAATAAAGTTATTAGTACTTATACTAAAACAATTATGAAAGCGATAGCAAGCTTAAGTTGTTTACAATATGTAAAATTCTGCGATAAATACTAGGTACTGGAGGCTTGTTTTATCACTGTTGGAATGAAGCTAAAAAGAAGCTCAATTGAATGAAGCTAAAAAAATTTAATAAATCAGCTCAATATTAGCGGCTTGAACTTTGGTTTTTGGAAAGTCAATACGCAATTTGACGGGTTTTATTTGATGCGGCATCAAATAGTTGTTACCCGCTTCTAGATAGTCTGTAGGGGTAAGTAGCGTCTGCGCGAGTATGGTGTTGCCACTGCGCAGCGAAACCTTAACACTTGGGTAGACAATATTATTATCCGTGGTATTGGTCAGAGTAAATACCAAGTCAGTCTGCCCCGCTTGTTTTGATGAATGGGCAAGCGCTAGCATCTGCACATCAATAAGACCCGTATCAGCGATAGGCAATTGACAGGCAGGGATTTTATGGCAAATATTTGAGAGCACGGCCGCGTTTGCTTTTGAAGTGATTAGGGTGTCGATGTTAAAAATAATATATTGCGCGGCTAACAAAAAGACTAATAGTAAGCTACCTAATCCCCAAATAATGCTCATATTAAAAATTTTTGCATTCGCCAATTGTTGCGAGGAAACTTGTTGCGACAAGCGTTCATCGATCTTTTGTTGATAGGCTAACAAATCTGCTTGTTGCTCACTACGAGTATCAATCGGAATTTGGTCAAAAATATCCGTGTTAAACATCCCATCCTTGCCTCGCTTGGCGCCGGCTGTGTCGTCTGCTGCTTCGTTGTCATCCGCTTGTGCCATTAAGCTTAGCAGCCAAGCCTGCTCATCGCCTAACGTCTCGTTATCTTGGGCGAGGTCTATCGCTTCAACGGCGTCCTCATCGCCAATCAATACCTTGGGATTGCTATTTTTGGCTATGGGCAGTTGGTCAAAATTGTCTATAATCTCTAAGTCATCTATGGTGCTGTTTGATTTAGCATAGGCTGATTTTGTATGAGATTGTGACAAGGGATAGGGTGAGATGGGTTTAACGGGTTCATCGACAATGAGATTGCCGGCTTCATCAATACCTGACTCATCGTCAAATAAAATCTCCTCAGATTTATCGTCAATGAGCGCCGAGGACGTCTGATTGCTTGGACTTGCTAGCGGATTGTTGTTAGTAATTTTTTGTTGTTCTAGCTGGTCGGCGGCGGAGAAAATGGTTTTGCAATGGGAACAACGAACGTACCCATTTTTAACGGCTAACTGTTCATCATTGATTTTAAATGCATGCTGGCAGTTTGGGCATTTAGCATTGTACAAATTCATCGCAACATCACTTCCCTTTTAGCATTTTTAGTTTGCGTCTTTGATTGTTAATAATGTCGTGTGTTAAATCATTTAATGACGAATAAAAAATAAAGTCAACAAATTTCCTAGAGTTTATGTTCACTAGGTTGCTAGCTATGTTACTAGCTATGTCGTTAGGCTGTTACTAGGCTTTGACGGGGAAAAGAAAACCTTACCGCCTTGTAAGGCTTTTTATACGAATTGCGACTTGTTCTACACGCGGCGAAAACCCGAGAGGCGATGCCAATGTTTATCTTCCTGCGCGCTAAAGGTAAATTCGCCCTCCATCTCAAAATAAGGCTGATAGGCAGCTTTTACATCTTCCACTTGGTTTTCAATCAGACCGGCCAACACAATGCTACCTTGAGATTTCAATAATGTCGCAAAATAAGGGGCAAGGCTCATTAGTGGTTTGGCTAAAATATTTGCGGTTATCAAGTCCACGGGCAAAATAGCCTGCTCTTTACAATAGTCACTAAATTGCTCAGGTAAAAATGCCTGAAGCTGATCGGCTACCTTGTTGCGCTCGGCATTTTGATGGGTGGCTAATACCGCTTGGGGGTCAATATCGACCGCGTACACCTGTTTTGCGCCTAGCAAAAGCGCCGCAATGCCCAAAATACCTGAGCCGCACCCATAGTCAATCACCACTTTATCTTGCAGGGGCTGTTCTGTCAGCCAATCAATACAAAGACGGGTGGTTGCATGGTAACCTGTGCCAAATGCCAAGCCTGGATCCATGATGATGTTAATCGCATTGGGGTTAGGGGGTGACATCCATTTGGGCACAATCCAAAGTCCATTGGCACATTCAATGGGATGGTAATTCTTCATCCACTCACGTTCCCAATCTTTGTCATCCACTCGGCTGGTCCACACGCGCGTCGCCACCACATCATTGGCGATATCTTGACTCAAAGTTTCCAAATTACAATCGCCATCAAATAGCCCAGTCACAATCACATCATCCCACAATGGCGATTCACCTGGCAAAGGTTCAAATAGCGGTTGGTCACCCGCATCATCTAAACTGATACTGAGCGCATCGGCTTCTAGCATCAAGGTTTCCGCCAGTTCGGCTTGCGATTTTTCGCATTGAATATGTAATTGCTGCCAAGGCATAAACAGTCCTTAAAAATAACAAATAAAATAATGAAACAATAAAAGGCGAGCGCGCTGGCTTGGTAGTATAAACGCATTCAGCCAAAAATGCGATGTGACTCAAAAATGAAAACGCCCATGTTATTGCTTGCTTGGCACACCCAAGCCAAAACACCTAGCGGTAAGGGCAAGGACAAATAAGAAGGTTTGCCTGTTATTGTCTCTAAAACATTTCTTTGACCGATTTTTCTAACCAAGACTGCGAGCGCGGTGCCGCATTGAGTGGTTGGTTGGTATGGGTCGGGTCGCCGCCGTTATTAGGGGTATTAGGGTCGGTCTGCGTATTCCCCGTATAGCCACCCTCACTTTGATATGGATTGGTTGCAGGTGGGTTATTGCCAATGGTGTCTGTTTCGGTCTGTCTGCGCTCAATATTGTCATAGCGCTGTTGTTGGCTTTGTCCAAACTCACTCATTGCCTGTTGTTGCTGTGCGGCAAATCTTGCTTCTTGCTCACTTTGGTATAGTTGTACCGCGCATTCACTACTATCTTGCGGTAGATTGTCGGTATCAACAGGTACATAGATGGCATTTGGACATTTTTCATGGGATAATTGTGATTTGCCGTTTTCCATCCATAGCCATTCGATATTGCCTGGCGCGATGAGATTAACCGGGGTAAGCTTTTGCTGCTTCATAAAATTCATCCACATCGGCAAAGCGCCATTACCGCCACTTAGACCTGTGGGTTTATTGTCATCTAAACCAACCCAAACAACGCTGACCAGATTGCCACTATAGCCTGCAAACCACGCATCGCGATAATCATTGGTAGTCCCTGTTTTACCTGCAAGATTGAGATTGTCACCGAGCGCTAGCGCCGCTTTGGCGGTACCTTGCTTGATGACCTGCTGCATTGCATAATTGGTGAGATAGGCAGCCGTGGGGTTGATGACTTGCTGATTTTTTTGTTCCATGCCTTGAACCACTCGTCCTTGGTCATCAATAATCGTGCGAATGGTATGAATTTCATGACGCAAGCCACCTGTTGCTAGCACTTGATAAATTCCCAACATATCCATGGGCGATAGATTCACCGCACCAAGCAAGGTAGATGGATAATTGGGCAATGGGCTACTGATACCCATACGGTATAATTGATTTAAAAAATTGGGAATACCGACTTCCATACCCACACGCACCGCGGCTTGGTTATAGGAATTGGCTAAAGCGCTGGTGAGGGGGATAATACCATGACTGCCGCCACCGTAATTGCTGGGTGTCCAGGTCTTACCATCGGTCATTTTTAGCACAATCGGGCTGTCATCGACACTACTTGATAAATTGTAACGACCCTGCTCAAATGCGGTTAAGTAAATAATCGGTTTGAGTAAAGAGCCAACTTGGCGCTTGGCATCGATAGCGCGATTAAACCCAGTAAAATCACGACTACTTCCCACCACAGCGAGCAGTTCACCGTTGTTGGGATTGGCGCTGACTAGGGCGGCTTGCAAATTAGTGAGCTGTTTGGGATTACTTTTTTTTAACTGATTGACGCTTTGAATGACGGCACTGGTAGCGGTTTTTTGAACATTGGGGTCAAAACTGGTAAATATTCTTAAGCCTTCGTTTTTGAGATCGTTGGCATCATAGGTACGGGTAAGTTCTCGTTTGACCACGTCTAGATAATCAGGGAAACGCGTTTTACCAATCACAGGATTGTAAGAAATGCTCAGTGGCTGCTGCACCGCTTCATCATATTGCTGTTGGCTGATTTTACCGGTTATCAGCATATTACTCAGCACCACGTTACGGCGTTTTAGGGCAGCATCGGGGTAGCGTAGCGGATTGTACTGAGTAGGACCTTTGGCAAGCCCTACGAGCATCGCCATTTGGTCAAGTCGAAGCTCTTTTAGCGGGCGGTTAAAGTAAAACTGCGAGGCAAGCCCAAACCCGTTAATGGAGTGATTGCCATTTTGACCTAAGTTAATCTCATTCATATAGGCTTGCAAAATCTCACTTTTGGTGTAATGCATTTCCAGCAAAATCGCCATCACCGCTTCATTGGCTTTACGTTTGATAGTGCGGTCTGAGTTGAGATAGAAATTTTTAACCAGTTGCTGGGTGATGGTGGAGCCGCCTTGGCGTGAACCGCCCATAAAATTGCTGTAAATCGCACGTCCTATCCCGCGGATAGACACGCCGTGATGCTGATAAAAACTGCGGTCTTCTGTTGCCACCAGCGCATCAATTAATGGCTGTGGATAGTCATTGATGGTTAAAACGATGCGATCTTCATTGTTGTCTGGATAGATACCGCCAATAAAAATGGGCTCAACCCGCGCCACACCCGATGGATTGGGACGGGTACTTTGTAATTTTTCAATTTGGTTATCTTTGAGCGTGACCTTAATAATTTGCGATGGCTCAGTATCGTTGGCGGCAAATTTAAATTCGCGGGTATGAATATAGTACTCGCCATTTTTTTTAGTATAAGTGCCGGCATTGTCATAGTTTTTGTCAGGGGCATAGGTGAGTAAATTTAACCAATTTTCCAATTCATCCGAGCGAAGTGGATTACCCACCGTCAACGTTAATGGTTGAGAGTACACTTTTGCAGGGATATTCCAGCGTTTGCCCTCAAATTTTTGGGTGATGACATTATCTTGGCGCATCAAATATAACCCGAGCAAGACCAAGCCGCCCAATACTGCCACCACAAAGATAAAGCTCAGGATAAACATCCCTTGTTGGTTTGAGTCATACTGGAATTTAGGCGAGTTTTGGCGATTTTTAGCGGCAGAGATAACGGTTGAATTCATACAAAAATGCGTCACGATCAAGGGTATAAAAAAGTGCTTTATCATGACCCAAAATACGCCAAAATACAATGTTAACATCGTGCTATTTTGCCACGTTTATACAGGATTTTTGAACTTTAATAGACCGTTTTGGAGTACAATAACAGTCATTTTTGGGTGAGTTAGGGTTTTTGCCCTAGGGGTTTTGATGATGCCAAACAATAGCCAATTTGGGGCAAAACAATCGGATATTGAGCCGTCGGTTGTGACCGATGCGCCTAGCCGTACGCTTGTTGAAGCAGATAGCAAATTTACTACCACATATCAAGATGTGGAGCTGGTGTTGCCAGATGAAGGGCATTGTTTTCATTGTGGCGACCCGCTACCAAGCCCGCCATTTTTTACCCATGTATTGGGTGAAGATCGGGCGATGTGCTGTATGGGCTGTCAGCTTGCTTCGCAAAGTATCATCGAGGCGGGGCTTGAGCAATACTATCTTGACCGCAGTGAAATCAATCGTACCGCAAGTCTCCCTGATTCGTTATATCAGCTGCAAGCGTATGACCACGATGATATCAAATCGCAATTTATTTACCATCAGCAAGGGCACAGCGTTGCTGAGCTGTCAATCAGCAATTTGCGCTGTGCTGCCTGTAGTTGGCTGATTGAAACCCAGTTGTATCGCCTTGATGGCATGGACACTTGCCAAGTCAACCTCACCAATCAACGGATGCGCGTGGTATGGGATGACAAAAAACTGCCGATTAGCCAAATTTTGGCAAATGTGCAAGCCATTGGGTATGATGCCAAACCCTATCGGCAAGATACCCATGAAGCGATGCTCAAGCGAGATAATCGCCGTATGTTGTTTCAATTGGGCATTGCGGCATTGGGTGCCATGCAAGCGATGATGTTTGCAGTGGCGCTATATTTTGGGGAATATTCAGGTATCGGCGTCAACGATCGGCAATTTTTACGCTGGGTATCGCTGTTTGTTAGTATTCCTGTGTTTTTGATTGCAGGGTTGCCATTTTTTCAATCGGCGTGGTCAGCGATTAAAGCCCGCCAAGTCAATATGGATGTGCCGATTAGTATCGCTATTGTCATTACCTTTTTGGCAAGTTTATATGCGACATTGACCAGCACGGGCGAGACTTATTATGACTCGGTTAGTATGCTGATATTTTTCTTATTGGCGGGCAAATTTGTCGAGCATAATGCCAGGCTAAAAGCTGCCAATTTAGCCAATGATTTGGTGGTCGTCGAACCTGTGTTGGTCGCAAAGCTGGGTCATGAAGCGCCGTTAGCACTAGAGAATACGGATACCTCACAAGTAGCGCTATATGCCAGTCAATATAAAGACCTTTTTTATCAGTCACTTAGTGTAGACCCTGCCAATAGGGGTGATAATGAGCAAATGGTTTCGGCGCAGTCGCTAAAAGTTGGTGATATTGTCCGCATTGATGCCGGTAGCAGTATCATCAGTGATGGTATTTTGCTATCGGATAGTGCCACGGTGTCCGAAAGTTTATTGACCGGGGAGAGTGACTTAATCGTCAAACGTTTGGGCGATAGCATTGTGGGCGGTAGCCAAAATGACAGTCAGCCGTTTGTGATGCAAATCACCACATTACCCAATGACAGCCAAATGGGCGTGATTGATAGGCTAGTGAATCGCTCGCTCAGTGAAAAACCGCAAATCGCCTTAAAAGCAGATAGACTGGCACGCTGGTTTGTTGCGCGGGTACTGGTGATTGCCAGTATGGTGTTTTTGGCATGGTATTTTATTGAACCCAGTCATGCCATTTGGGCAACGGTTGCCGTATTGGTCGCTACGTGTCCCTGTGCCTTGTCATTGGCCACACCCATCGCATTAACCGTTTCTACCAATCGACTAGCAAGCTTGGGGTTTTTAGCGACGCGGGGGCATACCATTACCACACTCGCTGAAGTCACCCATGTGGCGTTTGATAAAACCGGTACATTGACGTACGGTCAACCCAATTTGATGGCGATTGAAACGCTGGATATGCCGTATGGTGTTAAACAAAATCCCTCAGTGGATTTTACTGAAGATGACACCAAAAACGAAGACGAGATAAAAAACCATTTTTTAAGTATTGCAGCGAGCCTTGAAGTGGGTAGTCGTCACCCCATTGCTCATGCGTTATTGACAATGACTCGGCAAATGCATTTGCCCGCTACCAGCGATTTGGTACACATTCCGGGGGGCGGTCTGCAAGCTACGATTGATGGGCTAAGTTACCGTCTAGGTCATCATGGTTTTGCAGTTCAATCAGGATTAGACGATGGGTTACTGCCAAATCTGACAAAGCACCAAGCCAGTACCAGTGTGACCTTATCAATAAAAGATAGCCTAAGCAAAAAATGGCAACCACTGGCGCATTTTTATTTTCATGATAAAGTCCGTGAAGGCGCCTTAGCTACCATTAAACATCTCAAAGACCAAGGCGCGCAGGTGCTAATGCTCACGGGTGACCCTAGTGCTCAGGCGCTTGAGGTAGCGCGCGAGCTTGGTATTGACACGGTTTATAAAGGTCTTACCCCAAATGATAAGGTACAACATTTAAAAGCGCTGCAGCAGCAAGGATACATCGTGCAAATGGTCGGGGATGGGGTAAATGATGCGCCGGTACTTGCCGCTGCCAACATCTCAACTGCTATGGCAGGTGCGGCAGATTTGGCGCAAGTCTCCAGTGACTCTTTGGTGCTCAATGGTCAAATCCAAGCTGTGGCAAAAGCACGTGAGGTGGCGTTCAAGACCGATCGCATTATTGCCCAAAACTTCAAATGGGCGCTAGGATATAATTTTATCGTACTGATACCCGCTGCGTTAGGTTATGTGCCGCCTTGGTTGGCTGCGATTGGTATGTCATTAAGCTCACTGTTCGTGGTGCTCAATGCGTTACGTCTCAAACGTGCTTAACGGCGCAATTTAACAAAGCTTTATGCTTTTGGCTTACTAAAATCATACGCCGTGACTATTTGCGCGTTTTTGGCAAAATCGATGAAATAATAGAAGTATTTATCATTCTCATCAATCACCCGATCGCCATTGGTATCGGCTTGGGTTGAGAAGTAAAAACGCTTGCTCTCAGGCAGCCATTTATAATGTTTAAAATATTGATTATTGGGCGTGAGTTTCAATAAATTTTTGCCATTTAAATCACTTAAATACAAGGTAAGCTGCTGATCGAGATTGGTTTTATTGTCATTATCATCAGCGATCTCTTTGACTTCATAGATAAAATAGCCTAGCAGTAAGCTATTGCCGACTTTGACTGCCAATGGGTTGGTTGCTTCTTTAGCGGATTGCGGTTGGTTGGTTGGAGTTTGCGTGATGGCAGCTTTTTTCTGCGCTGTTTTGTCATCTTGGTTTAAATCTACCAAGGGCGTGTGCACCGCTCTTATCACAAAGTTATCTTGTGGAAACAGCCGGTGTACTTGCCCGGTTTTTAGCCCTTCAAACACAATATTGTAAACACTGCTTTGAAAATCATAGGGCGCAACTTCTTGAAAGTAGCTGATGGGTGATTTTTTAGCATCACTGCCATCGCTATCATATTTGCGATTGATGGGCACTGACGGAATAATCGGATGCAGTAGATTGGGCACACCTGCCAAATACACCGGAAAATCCATGCGTTTTAACCCGACTGTGGCAGGTGGTATAGTGGCTGGGGTTTGGGCAATGATGACTTCAGGTACATTAGCGGTTGAAGGGGCAGTGTCGCTCGCTCGGTTATTTGTCTCAGGGGTGGGTTGGCAGGCGGTAAGTCCCAAACTTAGCCCCATAGCACTTAGGGTGCTAATATTGATGTGTAATGGTCTATAAATAGTCGAATCACGCAATTGTTTAACAATAAACATCATGGTCTCCATTACAAAGATAATCAAATATACTACTAAAATACTAAGACATGTACAATCTTTGGTTATATCATCGCATTCAGCGCTATAATGGCATTGACTATTTTTGTCTTGAGTGTTTTAAAAAGTAAATAAGAAAGGTAACTAAATTTGAAATAACCCGACACGGGGCAAAAGGCGCGTGAGTAGCTATTTCATAAATTTAGGTTATAATAGTGAAAATTTAGTTAGACGCTTTATTTTTTGCTTTTAAACTTTTAAGCATAGGGCGGCTAACTGGGCAGCACTATGTTTGCCGACCTATATTTACTATATTTATAGTGGTTTATGATTTATTTTCAAAAAGCGATATCTTACCGATTGCGAGTGCATGAATGTCGGAACAATTAAGTCTAAACTTAAATATCAAGCAGTCCGCGAGTATCAGTGACTTTAGTGGTCCAGGCTGGGTATCAATCATCGATGTGGTGCGCCAAATGCATGTAGGGCTATTGACGCAGCTGTATCTATACGGCGAGCGCGATACAGGTAAAACCCATCTACTCAACGCTATCTGCGAATCCTTCCGTGATATCGACCAATCTGTTATTTATCTATCGCTGCGTGAACTGATAAACGCCAATATGGATGCCATGGTGTTGTCATCGCTAGAGAATACCAAGGTGATTGCGCTTGATGATATGGATGAAATTCAAGGTCATCCTGAGTGGCAAGAAGCGGTTTTTCATCTGATTAATTTATCGCAAGAATACGGCAATAAAATTATTTTTGCCAGTCGTTTGCCTGTCAAAGCGTTAAATTTTGAGCTGCGAGATTTGCTATCCAGGCTTGCTCGAGCCGCGACTTTTCAGTTGCCGACGGGCAGTGATAAGCTTGATAGACAGCTAATTTTGGAATCGGTATTACGCCGTCGTCATTGGCACTTTGACCCCCGTATCATTGACTATTTGCTCAATGAAGGTCCACACCGCATCGGTGCGATGTTGGCAGTGTTAAACGAATTGCAGCCATTGTTTTCTAATATGGAACGCACCCCATTAAACAAAGTGAGCAAAGCCAAAATTCAAGATGCGATGAACATCATTGATAATTTAACGCTCAATTTTGAATTGGCGGACTTTGATGAAATTGCAGAAAATGAAAATTTTTTAGATTTTTGACCGGGTTTGTCATAGGAATTGCGTGATAAATGGGTTAGAATCCATCAATAGTTTGGTGTAAAACAACAGGATATCCTATGAATAAACAGTACTTATGGACGGCTGCCGCGTTGACTGCGAGCGTGTTAGCAACCACACAAACATTTGCCCAAGTCACCTTGAATGTTGCTGACAATACCATCGTGACTGCTATTAATGGTCAAGAAGTCAAAAATGGCTTGCTTTCAAAGCCGCAAAAAACCTACAAACTTGAGCCAGGCAAACATGTGATTACTGCCAAGTACAATCGGTTGTACGAGCTGCGCGGTGACAATCACGATGTGTTACGTTCAAGCAATATTAGCGTTCCGGTAGAGCTTGCCGACAATCAAACGTATGTGTTGGATATGCTGGGTCAACCAGAAGACTATAATGCCGCCAAAGAATATGTCAAACAACCCACACTAGCAGTGCTACAAGGCAAGCAAGTCATTGCAAGTCAGCAAGCCACATCCAGCAGTAGTTCAAGCATTTTTAGCGGGTTGGGTAATGCGTTAGGCGGTGTGTTTGGTGGTAGCTCAAAAGCGGTTGAAGCCAATCAACAAACCATCAATGCCTTAGGACAATCAGGGGGTGCGATTCCCGCTATCAATCAACCTAGCAATCAATATGGCAATCAAGCTGTTGTGACCACGGTCAGTTCATCGGATAGTCTCGATCAATTTATGCAGTTATGGTTGAGAGCAACGCCAGCAGAGCGTGATAAAATTCGCCAGTGGGTGCAAAAATAATCACCCCATGCGCCCCCATGCGCCAAAATAACGATGCCAAGTGCATCGTTTTTTATGGTCTTTTACCATTAGTTAATAGATAAGACAGACTGTACTTCAAGTTTATCGAGGGCTGGCTGGTTGATTTGTAGTTGCTGGATGCGGATACCTTGTTGTTCAAACTGATTAAATATATTGGTGATTACGCTGGCCTGCGCGTGAATAAAAGCAACTTGGATAGTATTGCCATTCTCGACCACTTGCGCATTGACAATACCTGATTGGCTAAGTATTTGTTTGATAGCATCGGCTTGATTGACTTGTTGGGTTTGGTTGGGATTGATGTTGCCTGCTTGACTGCGTAGCCAAAACACATCTGCCATGGTGTCATCGTATTTTTTTTGTGCTTGGTTGGCTTGGCTATGCAGCGTCCAACCACCGACACCGACCACAAAAAAAAGCAAGAACATTGCCAATATCAGCAGCGCAATCTGATCACGACGTGATAAATTTTGAAACGCGTGACCCAGAGGCGTGGTTAGTTTTTGCAGGGATTGGCTCAGTGAGGCGTGCGGTTTCATAAATTCATCTCAGTCGTAGGTTTAGTCTGCCAATTCAATATCTATCATGGCAAGGGCACTGCCAGCAGAAGTTGGCGCCACTGCACTGGAAACCGCACTGGCAGTATTCGAAGACATCGCAGCGGGTATCGCGGCATCGACAGACCCTAGCTTGGCTTTTATCCCTTTGTTTACCATGTCATTAACGGCTTTGTTCAATGAATCGGCGCTTGATGATAAAAGCTGCAGTTGTAAGTGATTATTTTGAAAATTAAGCTGCTTGGCAGTCAATTGGTATTGCTGCAATACCGGCTGTATGGACGACAATGTCTGAAGTAGGTTTGGCGTGGCTGATTGCTGGGTGGTTAATTTGCCAGATAACTGTCGTTGTAGGGTGAGTTTGCTACTAAGCGGCTCATTGGGGAACCACTGGGCGTATTGCTGCGCCAGCAAAGTTGCGGCTTGTTTTTGCGCTTGGTTATAATAATACCAACGAAGCGCATCGACCACAAAGGCTGTCAGCAGCGCACAAACAGTGACTAGGGCGATGACTTTGGCATAAGGTGCAAGCGTCGTTTTACCTTTGATTGTCGCAAAGTTAAAAAAATGTCTGACCGGGTCTTTGATTGGGGTAGGCAACAACTCAGATGATTCTATGGATAAATTAGGCATACTAGCTAATTGCTGGGCAACGGTTTCATCGTCAGAACCCGTTAAATATAGCGTTTCTAGCATGGGTAATTTGGTGAGTACCAGCGGTAAAAAACTAACCGCCATGCCGTGATAAGTATGGAGTTTTAATAGCTGGGTATCTGCATCTTGGTAATAGACCGCGCTTGTAGTAGATATAGCCCTATTATTTATACTAGTATCTATGGTTGGCAGCAATAAAAAATCTGGCAATAAAGCGACTATCTCAATACCCGCCAACGAGGCAGCATTGATCCATGAATGAATATCGGCAGCATGAAGCCCAAATAACGCGGGTAACTCGCTATTGCTGACCGCCGGCTGGATTTTGACTTGTAAATCTTCTACCGACCCAATGCTGATATCTTCAAATAAATAGCGCCTGCCGGTATCGCCCAGCGCATTAAGCTGGCTTGCTGTAAGCGTAGGTTGGATGGTTAATAAACTGACACTAGAAAAATAAAGACAGGCTTGTAGCTTGGCTGATTGCGTGGTTTGCAGATTGGCAAGGGTGGCAAGCGTTTGCCAATCGTCAGCCGCTTGCCAAGTCTGGGTGGTTTGTTGCCATAAACGTAAGGCAGCATGCTGAGTTGGCAACCAAATATGAATCACAGAAGTGTCCTACACAAAATTGACAAATTAAATCACCTAACAGGTGGGAACAAAGCGTTTAATCTCAGCGGCAAGACTGGGTGCCAATATACCCATATCATATACACGCGCTTCAGCCAGCGCAAAACCATCGAGTGGCTCATCAGTTAGGATACTGGCGATTTTGGCAATGATATTCATATGACAAACCACCACCATGCAGTCGCCAACCAATTCGCCTAGCGCATCCACGGCGATGTCTGCATCGTTATCAGGGGTGATGCCCTCATACGTGGTCACAGGGACATGGGGAAAAAATTGCTGGATTTGGGCAAGGGTTTGCTGGGCGCGGTTGTAAGGACTGACGATAAAATGATCGGGCTCAAAGTTTTCGGCAAGCCACGCTGCGGTCTGTGAAGCTTGGGCTTGACCCAGTGCTGATAAATTTCTTTCATGGTCTGGCAGGGTATAAGCGCCTGCATCACCATGACGAACTAAAATTAATTGCATGTATTTACCTAAAAATATTTAAAGTTATGTTTGTCAGTTATGCTTTGGCTGCACTTGATGCGGCATGACAAATTCCACATCACTTCTAAATCCTGCTTCCATTAAGTTTAACGCAACCCCAAGCGGCGCTTTGTCTTCATAGATAATATCGTGCAAGGCATGGGTAATTGGCATATAAATACCCTCTTTCATGGATTTTTCATTCACCTGCTGGATAGTATTAATCCCTTCAGCGGTTTGCCCGAGTTTTTTGATGGCTTGGTCAAGGCTCATGCCACGCCCTAGCATATTACCAATCTGGTAGTTACGGCTTAAGGTCGATGAGCAAGTTGCATACAAATCACCCACGCCCGATAACCCCAAAAAGGTCAAGGGATTAGCCCCCGCTTGGACGCCAAATCGGCTCATCTCAGCCAATGCGCGGGTTAAAATCATGGCTTTGGTGTTTTCCCCGATATCATAGGCAGCGGCCATGCCCATGGCAATGGCATAAATATTTTTGAGCGCACCGCCAAGCTCCACGCCAATTAAATCATCACTGGCAAACACGCGAAAAAACGCACTGTGCAGGGCTGTTTGTACCGCAAGCCGTAGCGCTGCAGATTGACTAGCAATTACGGTGGCAGACGGCATATTATTCATGATTTCTTTAGCGAGATTGGGACCACTCATCACGCCAAAAGCCACATTGGGCAATTCATCTGCGATCACATCACTCATTAGCGCAAAGGTATCTTTTTCCATACCTTTGGTTAAAGACACGATGGCTTGAGCGCTGATAAAAGGCGCAATTTTTTGTAAGGTTTCGCGAAAAGCAGCGCTAGGCACTGCCACAAAAATCAAATCTTTGCCTTTGACGGCTGCTTGCAAATCATGGGTAAATTGCAGGCGCTCATCAAGCTTATGGTCTGGCAAATATTTTTTGTTGATATGGGTTTTTTGCATCGATTTGACGCTGCGCTTATCGCGTACCCAAAGCGTGACTTCGCAGCCATTTTTGGACGATAAATTTGCCATTGCCGTACCAAAACTACCACCGCCCAGCACGGCAATTTTGAGGGGCGCGGGTTGATTGGTGAGCCGATTGTCTAAGTCTGTTTCTAATACCGCTGTGGTGTCAGGTTTAGACTTTTTGACCGCTTTTTCAATGACGTCGGCAAACAGCTTGCTGGCTTTTTCACGATTGACATTCAGCTTTTCTAAATTTTCACTTAGATTGGTTGCTAACTGGGGTTTTTTCATTGAAAATCCTTGAATCCACTTGTCCTGCAAATACTGACAACAGGGCACCCTTTACATGAGCAAAATATAAAAACGGCTAGCTTAGCCGTTAGTTTGTGCCATTATCATAAACAATAAATGGTGTGACGTCTATCTTAGAACGCGGCGGGATTGTCGACACCGCTGTGCCAACATAGACAAAAGCAATGACTTGGTTATCAGCGGTTACATTAAAGTACCGTTTGACCTCAGGCGCATTGGCAAGTGGACCGGTGCGCCATACGGTGGCAAACCCTTGTGCCGACAAGGCAAGCAGTAGATTTTGCACCGCACAACTACTTGCCGCTATTTGTTCCCAATGGGGGACTTTATCATGGGGTTTAAAATCGGTCACACACGCGATAATCATCGGCGCACGCAGCGGCATATTTTCGGCTTTGGTGAGGGTTTTCTCGTCGGTTTCACCTTGTGCTATCGCGGCATTTTTTAACGCCGTGCCTAAGGTGTTGAGCGCTTGGTTTTCAAGTACGATAAAACGGTACGGGTTTAAATCCTTGTGATCGGGAGCGGATAGCGCCACTTCAATCGCTTGTTCGACTTGCTCGCGGTTGGGGGCAGGGGCGACAAGATTGCCGATTGAACGGCGTGATTTGATAAAGTCTAAAATTTCTGAATTTGTCATTTTTATTCCTTAAAGAGGTTGTTGATTAATTAGCTGCGGTGTCACCGAAAAAATCACCGATTGATAATTCCACGTCGGCACTTCTTTATGGGTAATCGCCTTGGTAGCATACCAATTTGGGCTGATATAATGACCTTGGCTGGTGAAAACAACTTTCCAGTTTTTAGCGTCAGTCTTTACAATCGGATTTACTTTTGCCACATGACCCATCAAATAGCCAAGCGGATTTTGTTCATCTACTTGCCAAAGTAGCGGAACAGGGCACATTTCAACCGAATCGCCGTTTGATGCCATTATATTTGCTAATGGCGACCCAGCAATAAAATCTTTAACGGCTTCAAAATCGGTTTGGGAAAAATATTTGGGAATATACATCGTTAAAGCCACTCACCTACATAACAATTAAGGCTTTGGATTATTTAAATGGTCATATCTTCTTTTTTTATCTCATCCAAACGATGTTCTGCTTTGAGATATTCTTCTGATTGCATCTCTAACAGCCGTGAGCGCGTACGCTCAATCTCAAACGCCAATTTTTGCCCATCATACAGTTGTAAAATCGGCTGTTCTGCACGTACCAAAAGCTTGACGCGGCGATCATAAAACTCATCGACGAGGTAAATAAAACGGCGTGTAGGGTCGGCAATCACATCATTGAGCGCAGGCACGTCATCGACTAGCACCGTGCTAAACTCGTTGGCTATTTCAATAAAGTCGCTTGCCGAGCGCGGCTGCATACACAACGCCCGAAAATCAATGTACAAGGTGTTTTCGGTGCGACCTTTGATGGCGATATCACGACCATTGATATGAATGGGGTCTTGGATAATGTGTTGGTTGTTGCTTAGCGCGGTAAAGCGGTTGGCAAGCCAGTGGATGTTTTCTTTGGTCAACGGAGACACGTAAAGTTCGGCTTGCTGCAATACGCGCAGACGGTAGTCGATACCACTGTCAATGTTCATGACCGTACAGTTTTTTTCAACTTCGGCAATGGCAGGTAAAAAACGGTCACGGTGAATACCATTTTTATACAAGCCATTTGGTGCGATGTTTGATGTGGCAACCAGGGTGATGCCTTTTTTAAATAGCATGGTAAACAAATCACCCAAAATCATCGCATCGGAGACATTGGAGACAAAAAATTCATCAAAACAAATCACATCCGCTTCATTATGGATGATATCGGCGACTTTTTGTAGTGGGTCTTGTTGACCTTGTAGCTTATTAAGCTCGGCGTGCACCCGCTTCATAAAGTGATGAAAGTGTTGGCGCATTTTGTTGTCGGCAGGCACCGACTCAAAAAACATATCCATCATCCAAGTCTTACCGCGACCCACACCGCCCCACATATATAGCCCTTTGGGCGGCTCAGTACGTCTTAAAAAGCTAAACAGCCCACGTTGTTTGGCGCGGTTGTCCATGATTTGTTCATAGACATTATCCAAATAAGTCATCGCAGCCCGCTGCTGTGCATCTTCGCTAAACTCACCAGATTTTAGCGCAAGCTCATAGCGTTGTAAGGGTCGTAAATTTGAGTTGGGCATGTTGTCTCTCAGCGTAAATTAAAAAGTTGTCAAAATTCCATTTCAACGTGCTTTGACGTAGGGGTATTCAATAAATAGATGCGATTAAATAGACGGCATTAAGGTGCTAAATAGCTCACAATGTCAAATACACCAAAAACCCGAATCAAAAACACCCATCAAAAACACAAATCAGAAACTAGGATAAAATAAAAACTGCGTTATTTGCTACTTAATGCTTCAAGCAGCTGTTTTAATTCCCCTAATTTACCATGAAAAAAGTGCCCTGTATCGTCAATGATGTGCGTTTGAATACCAAAGTTTTCCCTAAATTGTTGTAGCGAGCTTGGCGCAATCACTTCATCATTCGCGCCATAAATCATAAAGGTTTGCGCGGTGGGCAGTAGCAAATCTGAGGTGTCGTTTTTTTCAATAGAAGGGGCAATCAATGCCAAATCCGTGATGTCAAAATCATCGACTCCCAAAAATGCGCCTTGTTCATTGACAAGCTGAGCAAGTTTGGCGGCGACAAATCCGCCAAACGAAAATCCGCCAATCCATAGCTTGCGCGCTTCGGTTTGGCTATGGATCCATTGGAGCACGGTTAACGCGTCTTCGATTTCACCTGTCACATTGCCGTACTCGCCCGTTGACTGACCCACACCGCGAAAATTAAAGCGTACCACATGCATGTTTTGGTCGCGGGCAAAACGATACATGGTGGTCACCACTTTATTCATCATCGTGCCTTCTTGCAATGGGTTTGGGTGACAAAGAATGGCAACACGCTCAACCGATGCGGCGTTTGGGTTGGCAACGCCTGTTGAGTCAGCTTGCCAAAGCGCGTCAACTTCAAGCTTGCCGCAAGGGGCATCTATTAATTGCGAATGGGTTGATTGTGAGTGGGCAGGTGAGAGCATAATCGTCCTAATCTAAGCAAAAAACTTTAAAAAAACCACCCATCATGCTAACCAATTTCACCCAAAATAGCTAGGTTGAAAATCAACAAACCAGCCAATTGTTGCGCGGATTTTATGATTTGTAAGACCACTTGCGGCGGCTCACTTTTTACCACACACTAATACAAGCCATCAACCAAATTCTATTGTTAAAATGGTGAGTTTGCCTGTATTGTTGACAATTCATGAGAACTTTAACACCGCTATTGAAAAGGGACAGCCTGCAGATCATGAAATCATCTCTCAAACCGTCTTTATTAAACATCACCCCATTAAAAATCACTACTATCGCGCTATTAGCAGCAATGAGCTTATCTGCTTGTCAAAGCACACCCACTAATTTACCCGTGCTACAGCGCGCGAACAACACGCTTGAAACCACTGGGTTAGGCAAAAGCAAAAATATCGCCAAATTAAATGCGTTACATATCGCAACCGAGCAGTGCCGCGGAAAATCGCCCATCGTGTTGACCGATAGCTACCAGTATAATGGCGTGCTGGATGAAAGCATGGGACGCGCGGCTGACCAAGCCATAGGCATGATTGGCAGTGTGTTTGGTAGCAAAAAAACCCTTGCCCGCGATGATGATTACGAATATACCATCACCTTTAAATGCCCCTAATTGTCAAAGTCAAATCATCTATCAATAAAAAAAGGTTAGGAGAGCTCCTAACCTTTATTGTTTTGGTATCACTGACGATTTAACAAATGCTGATTGAGCTGTGCAATCACCGCTTTATCGCCTAACTGATTGATACTGTCACGAATTTTTGGAATCGGCTCGGCAGCAATCGGCTGACTATCAAATAGCTTTAACAACCGCAGTTGTAATGCTGGCTCACCTTGCTCAATGACAATATCTACGAGGGTAGGCACGTCAAAGGGCAAATCCGAGGTTGACTGTGCCATTGCCACCGCATGATAAGCCCCATGGGGGTCTTGGTCGGTTATGATACGGGTATTTACCGCTCTATAAGCTTTTTCTGAGGTACCGCCTAAGACATTGATTTTGTGTAAACAGTTAAGCGCAGAATTATCTTGTAATTGTGCAATAGCAATGATGTCTTCAGCCTGCTCTTGCAAATAGGCGCGTTTTTGTGCCAGTGCCTCTAATTGCTGCTCAGTCAGTGGCTCAGCGTTTTCGGCTTTTTTTAAGTTGGCATTAAATTGAATTTCTGACATGGCTATCCCCTTATTTATATGATTATTAGATAAGGGTTTTTTTTATAAAATCAAATCCACCGGTTAAACGAGCGCATTTTAGTGACAATCAAGTTATTTAATCACAATCCAGTTATAATGAATAAAAATGACAAAAGGGCGTGCTATGTTAGTGTTAACAATAAATGCTGACCATATCAGTGTAACGTTGCAAGATAACCTATGGGACATTGGGCTTACGCTAAAAGTAATTGCAGAGACATTGTACGCATTGCCAGCCACTGAATTGGCTTGGGAAATGGCAATTATGCGCATAGAAGATGCTATTTCACCGCTAAAACCTAGCTTGCCCAAAGATGAATTATTAAAGGTGATAGGGGCAGAGGATTTACGCTTGCTAGCGTTTGAGCAAGATGATAATGGCGGCTATATTCGCGCTGAGATACTAGAAAAAGCTTTTGCAGTGCTGGCGGGCTATCGCTCGCTGCAAGATTTGCCTGCTATGCCCAATGACCTAGCGTTTTATGCAAAGGTATTGCTATTACGAGAATGGGTACACCATTTGGATTTTGATAAAGTTTATTTGGGTTAATTGTCATCAATAAAACAATCGCCAATAAAAAACGTCAATAAAAAAAATCGCCAGTACACAACCAGCGATTTTTTAAAAAGGTAAGTTAAGACTGTTTTGAATACTTACTAACCGGTATTTCTTAAGCCTTGGGCAATACCATTGATAGTTAAATGCACCAAGTTAAGCGCTGCGGTATAAGACGCTTCATTATCGCTCGTCGCTTCATTGGTAGAGGTTTCAGTGGTAGACCTTTCATCAGTAGTCGCTTCATCAGTAGTCGCTTCATCAGTAGTCGCTTCGCGAAGTTGTTTTAGTAAGGCGACTTGCAACCAGTTCAGGGCATTCAAATACGGCAGGCGTAGCGCAAGTGAGCGTGCCAATGTACGGTTGTCATCCAGTAGTGTTTCTTTATTGGTCAGTGTCAGCAAGGCTTTAAGGCTGCGGTGATATTCTGCAGTAATAAGTGCAAAAATAGCATTGGCTTCAGTGGCATCGTTGGCAAGCTCAACATAGGCTTGGGCGATTTCGATATCGGTTTTTGCCATCACCTGTGCCATATTTGATAACATGGCTTGCATAAAGGCGCTATGTTGGGCGTTGTGTTGCAGTTTTGCTAAGTTTTCTGGGTTATCTGCAATCAGTTTTTCGACTGCGGTGCCAAAGCCATACCACGCTGGTAGCATCAAGCGATTTTGCATCCAAGAAAATACCCAAGGAATCGCGCGCAAATCTTGAATACGCGCCAAAGACTTGCGGCTAGCCGGACGTGAGCCAATATTTAAACTGGCAATTTCTTTGACCAAACTTGTCTGCAAGAAATAGTCAATAAAATACGGCTGAGTGATAAGCGCGCGATAGCAATTAAAGGCTTCATGCGATAATTGATTCATTAGGTCGCTATCAGGGCTTTCGCTATGACTTGGCAATAGGCTCGCTTTTAGCGTTGCAGCAATCAGCGTCTCAAGGTTGCGTTCCGCGTTGCCCGCATCGGCATATTTTGCGGTAATAACTTCCCCCTGCTCGGTAATGCGGATTTGACCATCCACTGAGCCTTCTGGTTGTGCCAAAATCGCTTCAAATGACGGACCACCACCACGACCCACGCTACCGCCACGACCATGGAATAAACGCAGTTGAATGCCATATTTTTCTGCCATTTCGACCAGCTGAATTTCAGCTTGGTATAGCGACCATTGACTGGTGACATAACCACCATCTTTGTTACTGTCTGAATAACCGAGCATAATCTCTTGCAGATTGTCACGACTGGCTAGCACCGATTTGTACCAAGGTTTATCCAGCAATTCACTCATGATGCGGGTACTGTTTTGCAGCGCCTCAATGGTTTCAAACAAAGGTACGATGTTGATACGGCTCACGGGTACGCCATCTTTGACCAATAATAGCCCTGATTCTTTCAATAACAACGCCAGTGCCAACAAATCACTTACTTGTTCTGCATTAGAGATAATGCTTTGGGTAATCGCTTTGTCACCAAAGCGATTTTTGATATCGGCTGCGGCTTGAAAAATCTCTAGCTCGCGCTGGGTTTGTGGCTCATAAGTGATATAGGGGTTATATAAAGGACGCGCAGTTGCCAATTCACGCAGCAGCACACGTTGACGTGCGGACTCAGACAAAGAAAGATAGTCTTCTAAATCGGCATGTTTGAACAAATCATGGACCGTTTCGGCATGAATCCCTGAGAATTGGCGCAAGTCCAATGGCATCAGATAAAACCCAAATACTTCCACGGCGCGGATGATATCGGTGAGTCGTTCGTTAGCCAGTAACTCACTGCCATTGTCCACCAATGACTGATAAACGACGTACAAATCATCTAGAAACTCGTCACAATCAGCATAGGGTTCACTAAGTCCAAAGCGACAACCGTAAGACAAATCAAACGTATGCGAGGTAGCGACTAAACGTGACGAGATAAACCCGATGGCGCGGCGATAAGGCTCTTCTTCTCTAGAGATATTATCTTCTTTGGATTGCTCGGAGAGTGCCAGTACGCCATCACTCACTTTGACATGGCGGATAGATAGCGGTAATTCTTGGTATAGCTTGCCCAGTTGGTCACGATAAAAGTAAAACACCGTCGCCGCTTGGCGTTTGAAGGCATAGCGAAGGGTATCAGATGACACAAACGGATTGCCGTCACGGTCGCCACCAATCCAACCACCGATATTAAGTAAGTTTGGCATGTCAGTGTCGGGGAAACGCTCTTTTAACTGATAATCTAATTTGCGATACAAACTTGGCAGGGCTTCAAAAAAACTTAAATCAAAATAGGCAATGCCATTGTCGATTTCATCTTTGACAGTAATTTTGAAATGGCGGGTTTCATTGGTTTGCCACTGCGACAATAATGTGGCTTCTAGTTGTTGCTCGATACGATGACGTTGATAGCCAATCGCAGTATGGTATTGCTCAAGTAAGGCACGGATTTGACGGCGCAGTGATAAAATCGTTTGACGCTGCACTTCAGTCGGATGCGCGGTCAATACCGCACTGATAAAGGTATCATCAAGCTGTGCTTGCAACTCATCGCTGTCAATCCCTTGGGCTTTTAATTCATCAATCACATGGGCAAAACTACTTTTTGAGGCAGATTCGTCTTGTTCGTGGGCAAGGCGGCGGCGCTCATGGTGCATGTCTTCGGCTATGTTAAACACTTGCGCAAATAAGCCACAAGCCCGAATGAGATTCTTGCGCTGTTGATGGTTGAGTGTTGGTAAAATGGCTTGAATAGTCTGCTGGGGGTCTTCGCCATTTAACAGTTTATTAATGGTTTGTTTGACCGGTTCTGAGGTTTGATGCTCAACGACCGTTATCAGCACGCGGCTAAGTAACTGGGTGTCCGCTAGCAAAGGAGAGTCTTTATCATTGTCGATAAGCTCAACAAGTGCCGTATTTGACGGATGCGAGTTTAAAGGGGTTAAGCTTAAAACGTGAGGCGGTGCAAGGCTTTTTTCATTTTCAGCTGGGTTGGCGTTGGTCTGGCTCATAACTTTTCCCTTATTTGCTTTAGTCTAAAAAGTGTAACAGGACAATTATGTTAGCACAAACTATTATCACTATAAGAAATACTAATCGTTAAAAATCCGAAATGTAAACAGCATTAAAATTATTTTGGCGAGGCTTGACGTTAGCAAGTCTATTTGCTATATTCAAAACGATACAAAACGTATCATTTGAGTTTATAAAATGAATTCAAGGAGTGAATTCAAGCAATGATTACAATGATAGGCTTTGCTAAGCAATGAGATGTTTTACCAACCTCTGAAAACCAAACCTGCAAGCGACTTTCACCATCCGTTAAGATTCTAGCTAAGGACAGCCAATGAGTTTCTCTGACTTATACAATCAATCCATCAACGACAAACAAGCCTTCTGGGGCGAGCAAGCCAAGCGAATCTATTGGCATCAACAACCTACCCAAATTTTAGATGATAGTAAGCTGCCCTTTGCCAAATGGTTTGTCGGTGGGGAAACCAATTTGTGTTATAACATGGTCGATCGCCACCTTGAAAACCGGGCAGAGCAAGATGCCTTTGTGTGGGTCTCTACCGAAATCAATGCTGAAATGATTGATAATTACCCCAATATTCAGAAAGCTTTTCAGGCACTGGGCAACCCTGTTGAACTGTATACTGACTATGCCAAACGCCGTTTAACTTACAACGATCTATACAAAGAAGTAAACTATTTTGCCGATGTGCTAAAACGTCATGGCATCGACAAAGGCGACCGTGTTGTCATCTATATGCCGATGATTTTGGAAGCAGCATATGCCATGCTCGCTTGTGTGCGTATCGGGGCGATTCATTCAGTGGTATTTGGCGGATTTGCCTCGCATAACCTTGCCGTGCGGATGGATGATGCCGAAGCCAAAATGGTGATTACGGTCGATGCAGGGCTGCGCGGTGGCAAGCTCATTAATTATAAAAACTTGGTCAATAAAGCAGTCGAAGAAGCCAAAGTCAAAACCAATGTGCTGGTGATTGACCGTGGCATTATGCCATATACAGCAGAGCCGCAGGACATCGACTATGCTACTGAGCGGGCGATAAGTGCCGATAACAATGCCAAAGTCGATTGTGTTTGGCTAGAGTCCAATGCGCCATCGTATCTATTATATACCTCGGGCACGACAGGCACACCCAAAGGCGTACAACGCGATACAGGCGGTCATGCAGTAGCCCTTGCCACCGCGATGGATTTTGTCTATAACGGTAAGGCTGGCGAGACGTTTTGGGCGATTTCGGATATCGGTTGGGCAGTGGGGCACTCGTTTAGTATCTATGCCCCTTTACTGACAGGCATGACCAGTATCATATATGAAGGCTTGCCAACCACGCCAAACCCGGGGATTTGGTGGCGAATTGTTGAAGCCAATAAAGTCAATATTTTGTTAACTGCACCGACAGGCGTGCGGATGCTACGTAAACAAGACGAAATGTGGATGAGCCGTCACGATATCTCAAGCCTAAAATCATTCTTCTTGGCAGGTGAGCCACTCGATGAGCCAACGGCCGAGTGGCTAACAGGTCACATGGGCGTGCCAATCATTGACCACTATTGGCAAACTGAGTCGGGCTGGCCTATCCTAAGCCATGCCCCAAAATTTGCAGACAATCCCGACCACAAGCCACACAAACAAGGCACACCCGGCTATCCGATGTTTGGGTTTGACGCCAAAGTCATCAATGAAACCACAGGCGAACCCTGCCAAGCCAATGAAAAAGGCATGCTGGTGTTAACCGCACCTTTACCACCCGGTTGTTTGGCCACCGTTTGGCGAAATGACGAGCGTTTTATCAATGGCTATTTTTCACTACTTGATGGCAAACAATACGCAACATCAGACTATGCGGTAATGGATGAATACGGCTACTACTATATTTTAGGGCGAACCGATGATGTCATCAATGTGGCAGGTCACCGTTTGGGTACCAAGGAAATCGAGGAGGCTATCGGTCATCACCCCGAAGTCGCCGAATCAGCGGTTGTTGGCATCCATGACGAGCTTAAAGGAGAGCTACCCATTGCCTTTTGTATCCTAAAAAATCATGACTTAGTAGCAGAAACCGAAAACCGTTTCCGCATTGAGCAGCAAATCGTGGGCGAGGTCGCAAGACAGTTGGGCGCCCTGGCTAAACCTGCGGCTATTTATTTTCCCAAAGCTTTACCCAAAACCCGCTCAGGCAAAATCTTACGCCGCTCTATCAAGGCGCTGGCGGAAGGCAAAGAAACAGGCGACATGAGTACGCTGGATGACCCAACTGCGATTGAGGCGGTCAGACAAGCGATGGCGGATTATTAATGGCAATCGATAAGTTGCCCACCAATAAGTTTTCAGGACTTAAAAATCAGGGGTGATGGTCATGGAAAATTATGCCTTACTGGCTTTTAGGCACGCGCCCACGCCGATAGTGGTATTAAGCTATCGGCGTATCAAAGCGCTCAACGATGCCTTTGCCAATTTGTTCGGTTATGCGCACGATGAGCTACTCAATCAATCGATGCAAAAATTGTTTCCCAGTGTCGAAGATTTTGAAAAAATTGGCAAAGAAGCATTAACAGGTTTGGGATTACAGACCAATATGTATTACTGCGATGAGCGCTTCATGCGTCACAAAACAGGGGAGATATTTTGGGCAACCACCCACGGACGCACCTTAACCCCAGATGACCCATTCAAACTGGCAATTTGGCATTTTGAAAAAAAACCGCAAGTATCGTCCGAATCGCAGCTCACCGCACGTGAAGCCCAAATTGCGCAGTATGTGGTCAATGGCTATACCTGTAAAGAGATTGGTAAGTCACTTGGTTTATCCCCGAGAACCATTGAAGTGCATAAAGCCAACTTAATGAAAAAACTGGGCGCTCGCAGCAAAGGTGAGCTAGCCTCAAAGATTATTGTCATTAACCCTATGGCAGCCGCCCAGCAAAACTACTCCAGCAGAACTACTCCAGAAAAAATACTTAAGTAATTAAGTATGATTGACAGTACCCCGCAACTCATTCACACTGTTTTGCAACGCGTTTAACGCTATCAAACGCTATACACCCAACACGGTAAAAACAAGGATTGTTACGATGACTACCCAAACTGTAAAACAACTCATCAACGGCGAATTTGTCGAATCAACCACTAGTGAGTGGATTGACCTGACCAACCCAGCCACCCAACAAGTGATTGCCAAAGTACCCCAAACGACCCCCGATGAAATCAACCAAGCCGTCGCGGCGGCTGCAGAAGCGTTCAAAACCTGGCGCAAAACCCCGATTAACACCCGCTCGCGCATTTTCTTAAAATACCAACAACTCATTCGTGACAACATGGATGAGCTTGCCGCCATGCTCACCGAAGAACAGGGCAAAACCCTAGCCGATGCTAAAGGAGATGTGTTCCGTGGTCTTGAAGTCGTCGAACATGCCTCAGGCATTGGCAACCTGCAACAAGGCGCATTTATCGAGAACGTAGCGACTGGCGTGGATATGTATAATATCCAGCAACCACTCGGCGTGTGTGCGGGTATCACCCCATTTAACTTCCCCGCCATGATTCCACTTTGGATGTTCCCAATGGCGATTGCCACCGGTAACACGTTCGTATTAAAACCATCAGAACAAAACCCGATGGTCACTATGCGCTTGGTAGAATTGGCACTAGAAGCGGGAATCCCAAAAGGCGTATTAAACGTGGTGCATGGCGGCAAAGACACCGTTGATGCCATTTGTGACCACCCAGATATCAAAGCCATCTCATTTGTCGGCTCAACCGCAGTTGGTACACACGTCTATAACCGTGCAAGTCAAGCAGGGAAGCGTGTCCAATGTATGATGGGGGCTAAAAACCACGCAGTCATCCTACCAGATGCCAATAAAGAGCAATGTCTAAACCAACTAGCCGGTGCCGCATTTGGTGCCGCAGGTCAGCGCTGTATGGCGTTATCCGTGGTGATTCTAGTTGGGGAAGCCAAAAACTGGGTGGGTGACATCGTGGAACGTGCCAAAAAATTGGTGGTGGCAGCCGGTAAAGATGACAAAGACTTAGGACCTGTGATTTCAAAAGCGGCCAAAGCGCGTGTTGAACGTCTAATCCAAGCGGGCGCGGATGAAGGCGCACAAGTCCTGCTCGATGGTCGTGGTATCAAGGTCGAAGGCTTTGAAAACGGTAATTTTGTCGGACCGACTATTTTAGATAACGTCACTACCGATATGACGTGCTATAAGGAAGAAATCTTTGGACCTGTGCTTGATATCATGTACGCCGATAGCCTAGATGAAGCGATTGCCATCATCAATGCCAATCCAAACGGTAATGGCACGGCTATCTTTACCCAATCAGGTGCGGCAGCGCATAAATTCCAACAAGATATTGATGTGGGTCAAGTCGGTATTAATTTACCCATTCCTGTGCCACTACCGATGTTCTCATTCACCGGTTCTCGCGCCAGTAAGTTGGGTGACTTAGGTCCTTATGGTAAGCAAGCGGTACAGTTTTATACCCAAACCAAAACCGTCACCGCCCGTTGGTTTGATGATGAAGCCAGTAAAGGCGTTAATACCACGATTTCATTAAAATAAATAGACCTTAACAATTAATATCTCGTGATTAAGACTGATTGAATTGAGCTATCAGGTCAAAAACGTTATAGCTAATATAGCCAAGCGTCGCGATTTTGCATTAAGTTAAAGCGACGCTTGGCAACGACTGATGGCATGGATGTAATTTAGCCATAAAAAGGAATTTACCATGAATTTTTCTCTTACTGAAGACCAACAAGCCTTTGCCGATTTGGCTGCCCAATTTGCCGCCAAATCGCTTGCACCCAACGCTGCCGAATGGGATGCCACAGGCTATTTTCCCAAAGAGGTGTTCAAAGCCGCAGGTGAACTGGGCTTTATGGGGCTTTACACCAACCCTGATTTTGGCGGACTGGGCTTGCCGCGCCTTGATGCGGCAATTATCTTTGAAAAACTGGCATATGGCGATACCTCAACTGCCGCATTCATGACCATTCACAACATGGTCGCTTGGATGATTGGCGAGTTTGCCAAACCCGAGGTTGCCGAAAAATACTTGCCTCAATTATTAGCGGGCGAAAAATTGGGTAGCTACTGTTTGACAGAGCCCAATGCAGGATCAGATGCCGGTTCATTAAAAACCAAAGCGGTCAAACAAGGCGACTATTACCACATTACTGGGCAAAAAATGTTTATCTCTGGGGCAGGGGCGACCGATGTGCTTGTGGTGATGGCGCGCACCTCGGACAATGGGGCAAAAGGCGTGTCTGCCTTTATCGTTGATGCCAATAGCGATGGCATCAGCTACGGCAAAAATGAACATAAAATGGGCTGGAAAAACCAACCGACCGCCGCGGTGCATTTTACCGATGTTAAAGTCCCTGCTGAAAATCTACTGGGGGAAGAAGGACAGGGCTTTACCTTTGCCATGAAAGGCTTGGATGGTGGGCGTATCAATATCGCCACGTGTGCGGTGGGTACGGCTCAAGCTGCCCTTGACCGTGCGGTGCAGTATGTACAGGAGCGTAGCCAGTTTGGCAAAACCCTTGACCAATTCCAAAATGTGCAGTTTAAACTTGCCGATATGCTCACCCATTTGGTGTCGGCTCGGCAGATGGTGCGATTGGCGGCGTATCATTTGGATAGCAAATCGCCCGATGCCACGGCGTATTGTGCGATGGCAAAACGCCTTGCCACGGATTTGAGTTTTGATATCGCTAACCAAGCGCTACAGCTACACGGGGGCTATGGCTATCTACAAGAATATCCGCTAGAGCGTCATGTACGCGATTTGCGCGTGCATCAAATCCTAGAAGGCACCAATGAGGTGATGCGGATGATTGTGTCTCGCAAAATGATGGAAGATGGGACGTTAGCAAGATTGCAATGAATTTAAAGACATTTTAAAAGGAATTTACCATGTCAAATTACACCAATTTAAAATTAACAATCGACAATCACGTTGCGGTTTTGACGCTCAATAATCCGCCTGCCCACACATGGACAAAGGACAGCTTAGCCAGTTTAAAGCAGCTCATTAGCGACTTAAACGCCAACAAACAAGTTACCGCTTTGGTGGTGCATGGCGATGGCGAAAAGTTTTTTTCCGCAGGGGCGGACTTGAACAGCTTTGCCAGTGGTGACAAAGGTCAAGCAGCAGAGATGGCAATTGCGTTTGGTGAAGCATTTGAGGCGTTATCCAACTTTCGTGGCGTGTCGATTGCCTGTATCAACGGCTATGCGATGGGTGGTGGGCTTGAGTGTGCATTGGCGTGTGATATCCGCATTGCTGAGAGCCATGCCCAAATGGCACTCCCTGAGTTATCTGTTGGGTTATTGCCGTGTGCAGGCGGTACGCAAAACTTGCCGTGGCTGGTGGGTGAAGGCTGGGCAAAACGCATGATTTTATGCGGTGAGCGTATCAAGGCGGATAAGGCGCTGCAAATTGGTTTGGTGGAAGAAGTCGTGGAAAGTGGCAAAGGGTTAGAAACGGCTTTAGAATTGGCTCAAAAAGTGGCAAAGCAATCCCCCGATGCGATTGCGTCGAGTAAAACCTTGATTATGTCGGCACGTTATCAGCCACCAAATTTTAACTGGATAAAGGAACGTGAGTTATTTATTAAGCTTTTTGATGGCGATAACCAACAAGAAGGCGTCAATGCGTTCTTAGAAAAACGCTCGCCAGAGTGGAAATAAACAAAAACTATTTATGAGTGAAATTCAACTATTCTTCATAACCGATATTACCAATTTAGTTTTTGCATATGAGCACCCATTAAATGAAGAATGGGAAAATAAACTACTAATAAAAAATCATTATACTTATATTGATGATAAATTACTTAGATATTTAGCCGATAGTTTAGAATGGGTTAATTTTAGTGTTGATGAGAAAGACGTAGTTTATCAAGGATTAGATTTTGAAGGTGTGAATACGCTTTATCCAAATCAAATCACTAGTTTTAAAAAGTTAATTTTGGCTTGGATTGTACTTTTTGAAAATGCAAACCAAACATTTGAGTTAAACCGTTTTAACCAAACTCAAACTTTTGATAAATCCACTGTTTTAAAGCAACTTTATCAATTAGTTGAGTTTTGTCAAATTGTTGAAAATAACCCAAATAAATGCTTAGTACATATCGGACTATAATAGGAAAATAAAAATGAGCGAGGAAAACCAACAACCTGTAATATTTGAAACGATAGCCACCCACTGTGGTCACCACATCGGCACGATGACATTGAACGACCCGAAAGCCCTAAACGCCCTAAGTGTCGATATGTGCAAACTGATGGCAAATCAGCTCGCCAAGTGGGCAACTGATGACAGCATAGTCGCCATTTTGCTAAAGGGAAGTGGCGACAAGGCGTTCTGTGCAGGGGGTAATATCCGCAAACTGTATGACAGCATGATTGACACCCCGCCACAAGTGCCTATGCAGCAGCCCAATCCGTATGGGGTTGAATTCTTCGAAAACGAATACAGCCTATACCGCCAAATGCACTTCTACCCAAAACCGATTGTCTTGTGGGGTAACGGTATCGTCATGGGCGGTGGTATGGGCTTGATGGCGATGTGTAGCCATCGTATCGTCACCGAAACCACCCGTTTTGCCATGCCAGAGATTACTATCGGCTTATACCCTGATGCCACAGGTTCATGGTTTTTGGCGCGTATGCCTGCCAAAATTGGGCTGTTTTTGGGCTTGACAGGGGCGAACTGTAACGCCAACGATGCGATTTTCTCTAGCCTTGCCGAATATGCGGTGGCAAGTAGCGAATACCACAAAGTGCTTGACGCGCTAAAACAAGCCAATTGGCAAGCTGACAGCAATTTACATGATATCGCAAGCCAAGCCTTAGCCAAAATTCATCATACCGAGCATTTGGCAGCCAGTCATTTGATGAAGCATTTTAATACCATCCAAGCGCTAGTAAACAAAGGCTCCGTGCATGATATAGATGCAGCCTTGCGCGATGACAACTTTACCAAAGTCAACGGTGAAGCGGATAAATGGCTCACCAAAGCGGTCGAGACTTATCAGCACGGTTGCCCTGTCAGCGCAGCATTAACGGTTGAGATGTTTAAACATGCCAGCAAATTATCACTTGAGCAAGTGCTATACATGGAGATGAATGCGTCGCTACATTGTGTCAATTACCCCGATTTTCGTGAGGGTGTGCGTGCCTTACTGATTGATAAAGACAAATCGCCAAAATGGCGTAAAACCCTTGATGAATGCGATGCCAGCTATATCCAGTCACATCTTGCGTCAGCTTTCCCCAATAGCGAACATCCCTTTGAGGCTTGGTTGGGTAGCGATTCACTCTCAGCAAAATTAGCCAAACTTGCTGTATAAAGTTTACAAACACCACAACATACAAGGAATGTATATGCCAAATAATCAACAAACAACCATTAAAAAAATTGCCTTTATCGGGCTTGGTAACATGGGCAAACCGATGGCAGAAAATCTTATCAAAAATGGCTTTGCCCTCAACGTATTTGACCTAAACACCGCCGTGCTAGACGACCTTGCCAAACAAGGGGCAAACGTGGCGACTTCACCTGTGGACGCAAGCAAAGAGGTGGATATGGTCATTACCATGTTACCTGCAGGTCAACATGTCAAAGAGGTGTATCTGGGTAAAGACGGTAATCTAGGCTTGCTCGATGTGGTGGGTAAAAATACCTTGCTGGTCGATAGTAGTACCATCGCAGCGAGTGATGCGCGTGAAGTTGCCGAAGCTGCGGCAGATAAAGGCATTCAGTTTATGGATGCGCCCGTATCAGGCGGTACGGCAGGGGCAGCAGCAGGGACACTTAGCTTTATCGTGGGCGGGCAAGCTGAGCAATTTGAACAGGTCAAACCCGTTTTAGAGGCGATGGGAAAAAATATCTTTCACGCGGGCGAGGTCGGTGCAGGTCAAGTCGCCAAAATCTGTAATAACATGCTGCTTGGCGTGATTATGACAGGGACAGCCGAAGCGATGAATCTGGGCGCCAAAAATGGATTAGACCCAAAAGTCTTAGCCAGTATTTTGTCAGCGAGCACCGGTCGTAACTGGGCGCTAGAAGTGTGTAATCCGCATCCCGATGTAGGCGATGCTATGCCATCAAGCCGTGGTTATACCGGTGGATTTATGAGTAAACTCATGCTCAAAGACATGAACCTTGCCAAACAAACGGCCAACGATACCAAGGTGGTGACACCAATGGCAGACCAAGCGACGGCACTTTATAGCAAACATAGTGAGCAGCATGGGGATAAAGATTTCTCAAGCATTATGGCGCATTATGATGCGAACGTTCTGCAATAAGTTTTGGCGTTTAGCAAAAAAGCTAGGATTTTTTTCTAGCTTTTTTCTAGTCGTTAATTCAAAAGTTAACCCAAAAATAGGGTAGAATTAGCGTCAATCCTAATTTATCGCATTAGTTTTATTATGTCTAAGCCAACAGCACGCCCCAAAAAACCAAAAATTGTCTTTTTTGATATTGATGACACGTTGTACATTAAGCAGCAAGAAAGGGTACCGCAATCCGCGATTGAGGCGCTCAAACAATTAAAGCAGCAAGGCATTATGGTCGCTATCGCCACGGGTCGGGGTCGTGCTGTTTTTCCCAAAGCTGTGTATGAGCTCATTGAAACCGTAGGTATCGATGTGCTTGTCACCATCAATGGTCAATGCAGTCACCACCAAGGTGAATTGTTAGCGCATTATCCGATGACGCCTGCGCAAATTAAACTCATTACCGATTATGTTGAATCAAACAATTTATCCTATGCCTACATGACAGATACTGAAATCATTGCGTTAGCAGAAGATGATGCGCTGGCAGACGCTTTGAATTCGCTTAAAATAGCTTACCGTACTGCCCGTCATGATGACATTGATTTGTCGATACCTATTTATCAAGTTGTGGCATTTCATCCTGACAACACGCAGGTAAATTTTGAATTTCCCTCGACTTTAAAAATCATGCGCTGGCATAAAAACGGCATCGATATTCTAGATGCGACAGGCTCGAAAGCACGCGGCATTGCGCAGGCGCTCAATAAACTGGGGCTGGATTTTGAAGATGCGATGGCATTCGGCGATGGGGTGAATGATATCGAAATGTTACAGACAGTCGGCTTTGGCGTGGCGATGGGGAATGCCCATCCCGATGTGAAAGCGGCGGCTGACTATGTATGTCCAGCTGCGTGGGAAGATGGCATCTATCAAGGCTTACAGCATTTGGGTTTGTTGTCACATTGATGAGCCAGCAAATGATTAAGCCCCGCCATGTTATATAAAATCTATCAATAAAATCGCTTTAAGCGTTTTAACTTTACCTTGTCAAAAGTGTCAAGGATAACCTTTAAATTTCCCCAAAAAACGCATCACGAATATCATCGGCAGCTTTTTGCATATCAGGTACAAACCCAATCAAGTCCTCAAGGGATTTGCGCGTTTTGGGTGCGGTTGTGTACAGTGAGCCGATGTAACGACCTTGGGTGTCATTGATTGCCACAGCAATTGAAACCGCTTGGGCGATATATTCTTCATCAGAAATTGCATAGCGCTGCTTGGCTACCTGTTCAAGACTTTGATTGAGCGCATCCCTATCGGTAATCGTGGCAGGGGTGATAGCGGTTAACGATAAATTTTTTAGTAGCGTCACTCTATCATCTTTTGTGAGCGTACTGAGGTAGATTTTACCAGCCGCCGTACACCAAATGGGTGCTTGCGAATCAGTTGGCATATACACCTGTAAGGCAGAAGGACAAGGGACGCGGTCGGTATATACCATGTTGACGTAATAAGGTACCGCCATGCCACAGGTTTCACCGATTTTATCCACCAGTCTTTGCAAAATCGCAAACCGCTGAATCGCCACTTGCTGGCTTTGCCACAGATGAATCGCCATATGCCGCGTACGCGACGCAGGCACAATCGTACCATTGATATCGACCCGCACAAAGCCTTCCTCTTGCAGCTGCTGTATTAGCCGGTGCATGGTCGGTTTTGGAATATCCAAAATCTCAGACAAATCCAGCGGGGATAAAGGACGCTGTGCCGCAGACACGGCTTCGATGATTTTTAAAACACGGGTAATAGAAGAAACTCGAGCCATTATATTGTCTTTTTAAGTCTAGGGTCAGCACGTCGCCAGAAAAAATTGAAAAAAATATTTTGCAAAGTTGGCAGTGATTAAAGTGCAAGGTTTTTTGATTATACCAAAATTTTTTTAAACTTCACCTGCTATTTGCGGGTTCATCATGCATAACCTCAGTGTTGCAGAGCCAATTTGCTTTCAAATTGAGCTTGCGGGCAATATCCGCTAATATAGTCGGCATTTAACGCTTAACCAAGCCACATTTATCAATACCAAGACATATTTATCAATTTGGGGAAAACACATGCCGCGTTTTGTCAGTTTTAATATCAATGGATTGCGGGCGCGCCCACACCAGCTTGAAGCCATTCGCGATATCATCGCACCCGATGTCATTGGGCTACAAGAAACCAAAGTACATGATGATGCATTTCCGCTACAGAGCGTGCAGCAATTGGGCTATCATGTCGAATTTTTTGGGCAAAAATCTCATTATGGCGTGGCGTTATTATCACGACAAAAACCTATTTTTGTACAAAAAGGCTTTCCAACTGATAGCGACGATGCGCAGCGACGATTTATCCATGCGCGCTATGATTTTAATGGCAAATATATTGATGTGCTCAATGGCTATTTCCCGCAAGGTGAAAATCGCAAGCATGAAACCAAGTTTCCGATGAAGCGCAAATTCTATGCCGATTTAACCGACTATATCTTGCAGCTTAAAGCAGAAAATCGCAGTATGATTTTGATGGGGGATATGAATATTGCGCCGCTTGATTTTGATATTGGCATTAGCGAGGATAGTGTCAAACGTTGGCTAAAAAATGGCACGTGCTCGTTTTTGCCAGAGGAGCGAGAGTGGTACCAAGCCCTGCTAGCGACAGATTTGCATGATACTTATCGGGCGTTATATACCGACGGTCAAGCGCTGAGCTGGTTTGATTATCGCAGCAAGGGATTTGACGATGAGCCAAAGCGGGGACTGCGGATTGACCATATTTTGATGACGCCTGATTTGGCGGATAAGCTCAACGGTGCAGGCGTCAGCTATGATTTGCGTGCCATGGAAAAACCCAGCGACCATGCCCCGATTTGGGCAGATTTTTTGGATTAATCAATTAAACAACAGTAAGGAGCGCTCTCATGCCAGTTGGCAATGTCGAACTTGTAAAATTAAACCCAGTGAAAGGGATAAAAATTGGCATCACCGAAGCCCACGTGCGCTATGCAGGGCGCAAAGACTTAACGGTTTTTGACATCATAGCGGGCGCAAATACCGCGGTTGTCACCACGCAAAACCAATTTTGTGCCGCGCCTGTGCAGTTGCTGCGAGAATTTATCGGCAAAGACAGTCCCCGTTATTTGATTGTCAACACAGGCAACGCCAACGCTGCCACAGGTGAAGACGGTAAACAGCGTGCCAAAACAACGTGTATGGCACTGGCAGAAAAAACCGCTGTCGAAGCCGAGCAAGTATTGCCTTACTCCACCGGGGTGATTGGGGAAACCTTGCCGGCGGATAAAATCATCGCGGGGTTAGACAGCGCCTTAGCCAATTTAACCGAAGATAATTGGCTTGGCGCCGCCCACAGTATCATGACCACCGATACCACCCCAAAAGGGCACAGCGAAATCGTGAAAATTGATGGTACAACTTACACGGTGACAGGTATCTCAAAAGGGGCGGGTATGATTCGTCCCAATATGGCGACCATGCTTGGCTTTGTGGCAACCGATGCCAACATTGAGAAAACGTTGCTACAAAATATCTTGACCGACACGGTGAATCAGTCATTTAACCGCATCACGGTGGATGGCGATACCTCGACCAATGACTGCTGTACGTTGATTGCCACAGGACAAGTTGGGGATGTGATTGACAGCGAAAATCACCCCCATTATCAAGCGATTTATGAGGCAATTAAAAATGTGATGATTCGAATCGCTCAATTGATTGTACGCGATGGTGAAGGGGCAACCAAATTTATCACGGTCAAAGTGACAGGCGGTGAAACCGCTGAAGAATGTGCCAAAATCGCGTATGAAGTCGCGCATTCACCGCTGGTAAAAACCGCATTTTTTGCCAGTGACCCAAATTGGGGGCGTATTTTGGCAGCGGTAGGCAAAGCGGGCGTGATGCTCGACCAGTCAAAAGTGGCGGTATCACTCGATGAGGTGCGTATCTGCGAGCGCGGCGGCTTGGCACAAGACTATACCGAGGCGCGTGGTAGCGAGGTGATGAAGCGTCCTGAAATTACCATTCACATTGAATTGGGTCGCGGACAGGCGAGTGATACCGTCTATACCTGTGATTTATCATACGAGTATGTCAAAATCAATGCTGATTATCGTTCTTAAAGTCAATCTTAAAGTCAATTAAAGGTAACGAATGAAAAAACTAACCACCCTGCTTTTTGTGCTGACCACCGCTGTTATCTTACAAGGGTGTGTGCATAAAATTGTCACTGTCCCTGTCAAAGTTGCCTATAAGACCACCAAAGGGGTGGTCAAAGGCACGGTAGCCGTCGCTAAAGCGGTGATACCAGGCGATAGTGACGACAAAAAAGACTAAACACAGGCTGCCTAGTCATTTATGTCACACTCATTCATTGATGGCATTTATGGCAATTATTTATGGCAATCATGCGTAGCGTCTTTGCCGTAACATTTCATACAGACACAGTGACCCTGCTATCGCCACGTTTAGGCTTTCTTGACCATTGGGCTGGGGTAGGGCAATCGGGGCAGATTGACTAAGTAACCTTTCATCGACGCCTTGTCCTTCATGCCCCATAATCAAGGCTAACGGTTGTCTCAAATCGGTCTGATAAATAATATGATCGGTATGTGAGCTCGTGGCAAACATCGGCACTTTGACCTTCATCAAAATCTCATCTACGCTGATGCCTTCAAAAATCGTTAAACTAAAATTTGCCCCCATACCCGCTCGCAAGGTTTTGGGCGACCACGCCGATGCTGTGCCCATCGTACAGACAATGGTTTTAATTCCCACCGCTGAAGCGGTGCGAAATAGTGTACCCAAATTGCCATTATCCTGCACGCCATTGATAATTAAGCAGTCGCTGGTGATGGGCTGATTAAAGTCTAAATGCGGCATGTCAATCATCGCCATGATGGGCAGGCTCTCGCCCAGCGTGCGAATCTCTTTATACAGATTATCGCTAACCGTTAACGTTTTTACCTGGTTAAGCCGACCGAGCAGGGCGTTGATTTCGTCATTGTGCAAACCACTTTCACTGACAATCACGGTCTCGGGCGTGAGATTGGCGTTTAGGTACGCTTCAAGCAAATGCGTGCCTTCAATCACGGTTTTGCCCAGTTTTTTACGCTGGCGAGACCCTGTGAGTAGGGCATGGACAGTTTTAATAGTTGGGTTGTCTTTTGAAGTGATAAGCATTATTTGACTTCTTCATGCAGCTTTTTGACATACTCAACTTCGTTTTTTGCCCCCAGTACCACAGGCACGCGTTGGTGGATACTGGTCGGCTCGATATCCAAAATACGGTTAGTGGCATCGGTACTCAAACCCCCTGCTTGTTCAATGAGTAAGCTCATCGGATTGGCTTCATACATCAGACGCAGTTTACCCGGTTTATCAGGGTGTTTGGTGTCAAATGGATAGCTAAAAATTCCCCCACGGCACAAAATACGGTGAATATCGCCCACCATCGCCGCCACCCAGCGCATATTAAAGTCTTTACCACGCACGCCAGTTTTACCCGCCGTAAACTCGTCAATATAACGCTGCATTGGTGGCAACCAATAGCGATAGTTGGAGGCGTTAATCGCATACTCATTGGTATCTGGGCTAATTTGCACTTGGTCTTTGATTTGCACAAACGCTTTGGTATCTGGGTCAAGACTAAACATGGCCACACCCTTGCCAAGCGTGATTGACATCACAGTTGAGGTGCCATACAAAATATAACCCGATGCCAACTGCGCCGTCCCTTTTTGCAAAAAGTCCTCATCCGTCGCAGGGTGACCTTGGTTGTTGTAAGGTAAAATCGAGAAAATTGTACCGACTGCCATATTAATATCGATATTAGATGAGCCATCAAGCGGGTCAAAGAGTACCAACAGTTCGCCATCTTGATTGGCAGGGGTGGCGTTATCTAATTCTTCCGAGGCCACACCCGCGCAATGCGGATTGCTGCTCAAAGCGTCTAGCAACAAATCATTGGCAATGACATCGAGTTTTTTTTGCTCTTCGCCCTGCACGTTTTGGTTACCCGCTTCGCCCAAAATATCTGCGAGCGCGCCGCGTTTGAGCAAGTCGCTGATTTGAATGCCGACTTTGGTAATGGTGGTAATGATGTCGGCAACGGCAGGTTGGGCGTTTTGCGCGGCAAGATAAGTTTCAAGATTTGACATAGTAGACCTTATTATAAAATTATAAATTAACAACCTAAGCCAATTACGTACGATGAGACAAGATACGATTAGGCAGGGTGAATTTAGACCTCATGAATTAAAAAAAATATAGACAATTTGCCGCAAATTGTAGCACTTTTTGACCCGTCTTATCAGCGATAATCGCAAAATATTGGCGTATTTATTCCAGCCGATTTACGGTAAAATAGGCAAAATTTATACAAATAACAACAAATCTAGGTGGCTGATGAATATTTTAAACACCCAAACCTTATCCAACGAAGCGCTACAGAGCAAGCTTGATCAGGCGATGGCAAAGCCAGAACTGACCGAAACAGGTGATTTGCGGCATTTTATCGGCGTAGAAGGATTATCCAAAGCCCAGCTGATGGCCATCATCGAAAAAGCCAATGGTTACTTAACTGACAATGCCGGTCGCCCCAACAGCATTCGCAATAGTGGTGAGCTTGAAGGCTGTACGGTGATGAATTTGTTCTTTGAAAACTCTACCCGTACCCGCACCACCTTTGATGTGGCTGCCAAACGCCTTGGCGCCAGTGTCATCAGTATCGATATTGCCAAATCTAGCACCCAAAAAGGCGAAAGTTTACGGGATACGCTGTGGAATCTTGAAGCCATGACAGCGGATATCTTTGTGGTGCGTCATTCATCGAGTGGCGCCGCGCACTTTATGGCAACCGAAGTCACCCCAAATATTGCCATTATCAACGGTGGTGACGGCTGGCACGCGCATCCGACCCAAGCCATGCTCGATATGCTCACGATTTATCGTGAAGCGCCAAGACCGTTTGAGGAATTAACGGTAGCGATTATCGGCGATATCAAGCATAGCCGCGTTGCCCGTTCGGACATTGCGGCGCTCAAAACCTTGGGAGTTAAAGAAATTCGCGTCGTGGCGCCCAAGACATTATTACCAAAAGGCATTGAGCGTTATGGTGTCAGTGTCTATAACGATTTGGACGCGGCGGTGGTTGACTGTGATGTCATCATTGGTCTACGTATTCAAAATGAGCGTATTGGCTCACCTTTATTGCCATCGACATCCGAGTATTTTAAAGCCTATGGCATTACCACCGAACGCCTTGCCCTTGCCAAACCTGACGCGCTTGTCATGCACCCAGGACCGATGAATCGCGGCGTTGAAATCTCATCAAGTGTTGCCGATGGCGAGCAATCGGTGATTTTAAAACAAGTCAATAACGGCATTGCGGTACGTATGGCGGTGTTGGCACTGGCTATGCAAGGGCAACGTGCCGCACGCAGCGCATCTTAAATTTAGCGAAAAAAATGACAAAGTAGGCAAAACCAAAGTAGGCAAAACCATGACGCTTCAAAATCTTTTACCTGCCAACTGGCAATTTGATACCACGCAGCTTAACCCTATCGACAGCGATGGCAAATGGCTATTACCGCCGCTGGTGGATTTATGTGCGCGCCTGCGTGAACCTGGGCACCAGTCGCATGGCACATTAAAATCAGAAGGCGCCGCGGCTCGAAAAAACGGTTTTTTGCATGTCGTTATACCACCTGATACCAATCCCGTGCTTGAGAACGGCTCATTACTGGCAGGCTTGCGAGAGCGGGCTTATCAAGATGGTGGTATTCATCTGCATGTGTTAGGGGCGATGACCGCAGGTCTTGAAGGTGAAAAACCCGCCAATATGCTTGGGCTAAAGCAAGGTGGCATCATCGGGGTCAGCAATGCTCGTCGCAAATTCGCCAATGATGACGTACTACTGCAAGCCCTTGATTATGCAGCGACTTATGACATCAAAGTATTTTTTTACCCTGATGAACCCAGTTTATCCAAAAACGGCGTCGCCCATGATGGCTATATTGCATCTTATCACGGCTTGGCAGGGATTCCTTGGATTGCTGAAACGGTGGCGTTATCCAAGCAGCTGTTGATTGTTGAAGAAACAGGCGTATCGGCACATTTTGGTCAGCTGACCACCAAATCATCGATTGATTTGATTCGCTGGGCGAAACAAAGGGGCTTGCCGGTGACCTGTGATGTGGCAATGCACCAATTACATTTAACCGATGATGCCTTGATTGGTTTTAATGCTTTGGCGTATGTGTTGCCGCCCCTGCGTTCCAATACAGACAAAAAAGCGCTGCAAGAGGGCTTGCAAGATGGCACTATCGATGCAATTTGTAGCCACCATGAGCCATTGGCAAAAACCGCTAAACAAGCGCCATTTGCGGAGTGTAAACCCGGTATTAGCAATTTTGATACTTTTATGGGGCTAGCCTGTCAATTGGTCAAAGAAGGTATTTTAACCCCAGAGCAGCTAGTAGAAAAAATCGCACTCAATCCTGCAAAAATTGCTGGAATTGAAGCTAGCTATCACCAAACGGGCGGGGCGGTGCTGGTTGACCCTAGCCTGACTTGGACGGTAACTAAAGAATCGATGATATCGCAAGGCAAAAATACGCCATTTATCAATAGCGAACTGACAGGGAAAGTCGAGCAAGTCTATTTTTAGGCTTGTTTGAAGCTTGTTTTAAGTTTGTTTCAAGATTGGATACGGTAATGAATCATGCCAAAGGCGTTTAAGCAGATAGCCCCGCCAGTCCCTAATAGGCATCACCCCAAGAACGCCATCATCATGGTCTCTATCTATGAGCTAGTAAAAGGATTGGTAGCGCTAGGGGTGGCGGCTATTATTTTTGTAGGGCATGATAAATTGCAATGGATTGCGCGGGTGGTTTCACAGGCGCTGCATCGTATCATGGGTATGGCACTGCACCACCAAATAGAAGCGCTGAATCACTATGCTTGGGTCGCCAACCAAAATTGGCAAAAAGCCTTTTGGATAGTCGTGGGCTATGCGCTGCTGCGTTTTGTGGAAACCTACGGCCTTTATCGAGATAAGATATGGGCGTATTGGTATAGTGTTTTAGGCTATGGTGTGTTTTTGCCGATTGAGGTTTATGAGCTGTTTAGCCATCGGTTTAATTGGCTTAACTTTTTGATACTACTAGTGAATGTCGTCATTGTGGTGGTGGTCTATCGCAATATGCACGCCAAAGGGTTATTGGGTAAAAAGATGACACAGGCTTAAGCTATTGATAAAAAAAGGGATAAAAAAAGGGCAGACTCTGCCCTTTTTTACTCGCCAAACTAGCTGTCTGGTCTAGCTATCTGGTTTATCTTTTTCGGTAATGATACGCGGGGATTTTTTGCTCGCATTGGCTGCAATTTTTGATTTGATAAAATTAAAAGGATTGTACGGGCTATCGAGTACGCTAGCCGGTACAATCTGACGAATTTTAGCCATTACCGCTGTATTATCACCTTTCGCTTTGTCCTCATCCGCTAGGATTTTTGACTCGACTGTTTGGGTGGTGGTAATTTCATTGCTAAAACTCGTGTCGTCTAGGTTACTGATGTCCCAATGCATATTGTCAAAATTATTGGCATTTAAATAATTATCAATCGCAAATTTATGCTCATCTGTCGCATTGCCACTTTGTGTGGATGAGGGCGTCGCTTTATTTTCGCCATGACGGTCGTATTCACTGTTACTTTCTTCAAGCGTTTTTAGTGGACGTTTATCATCTCTCTCATCATTTGACAAGCGTGTCTGATTATCATGAGCTCGCTTAGCAACTGATGATTCATGTGATAATTCATCCGATAACTCATCGTTATTTAGGGCATTAAAATCACGCGGTTGACTCGATAAGCTACCTTGACCTTTAAAATCAAGCGTACCATCAAAGCCAGTCGCTTGCTCGGCGTCAGTTTCTTTGATGCGTTTATCTTCATTGACCACGTCACTGACTTGACCGCCTGATAGCCCTGAGCCTTCACGTTGACCCGCTAGTTTGTTGCCTTTACCTTTATCTTTTTTTCCTGTATCTGGCTCGATGTCTTCGGCATTTGGGGTCTGACGCGGTGCAATACTGTCAAAAATACTTGCCATCGACACATCAAAATTATATTTGAGCATGGCTTCACCACGGGCTAAGGTATTAATCCATTGCACAGTCCAAGGCGCGTTATTTTTAAGTTTTCGCAAATCCTTTTCATGCGGTAAAGGATAGGGCATATTTTGATAAAAATCCCAAAAACTATAATCATCGAGCGAGCGTTTAAGGACATATTCATCTTTGTCACTGGTGGTGATGAGATTGTTATCTTGTAAAAAGCTAATATAAGTGTACCAATTTGGCATCTCTTGGCGACCTAGCACATCACGCAGACCGGCTTCGGTGACGACATTGCCTTTTTTATGCTCACGGTATAACACATTTAGCATATCCATCAAGCTAAACAAGGCGTGACGGGGGAAGATTTCTTTGGTCTCAAAAATGGTCAAACAGTAGCTGATTTGCACGCCAAGCAGAATAATATTCCAAGAAATATAAATCCAAAGTAAGAACAACGGCAAAATCGCAAACGCCCCATACACCGCTTTATAACTGGTAAAGTTGTCGACAATTGCGCCAAAGGTGAGTTTTAAGATTTCAAAGATAATCCCAACCACGACACCTGCAACCAACGCATGTTTAAAACGTACTTGGCAGCGTGGTACAAACCAATACATGGCCACCAGACCCATCAGCATAATTGCAATGGAGCCGATTTGTACCCAAATCGCCCAGTCAATCCCATAACCACCAATTTTTTGATTTAAAAAACTTAGACTTTGAACGGTACTTGAAATGATCATGACGATGGCAAGCACAATAGGCAACAGGGTAATAATCACCCAATAACGCACAAGATTGAGCCAGCTGGTCTCTTTTTTTTCAACGCGCCAAATTTGGTTAAACGCGGTTTCAATCGTCATTAAAGTGGAAATGGTGGTAAAAAATAAGATACCCACACCGATGATGGTTAAATTGGAGGAATTACTGGTAAATTGGTTAAGATACTTGGTGACCTGTAATCCCGTACTGGGCAAAATATTGCTAAATATCAAGTTTTGAAGCTGCTCACGCGCTTCTGCCAACTGCGGGATGGTGGAGAGAATCACCACCAACAAGGTTAAAATTGGCACAATAGACAGCAGCGTGGTATAAGTCAATAACGCAGCTTTTTGGCTACAATTATCATCGATAAAATTTTTGATAAGGTACATCAAAAACTGCACCCATTTATGTTTAAAAATGGATAATTTTTTTAGTTTGGCAATGAGTTCATTCATAATAGTTCTTATTGATAAAAAATTTCAAAGTTTGACCATCAAATTGGCGAAAAAGGCAGTGATTGTATGGCAGTATGGTATCATATTCAAAAAAATTGTTTATTGAATTACTGTGAACAGTTTTGGTGTTTTGCAATTGGCAATCTGGCTAGTAGATTGCCTTGTCCCTGCCATCAAAATTCATCCATCAAAATTTATTCACCCAAACTAGCTTGACGTAACAATTATCAAAATTGATGTGAGAAAAAACCATGAGTCAACCTTATATTTTAGTCTTGTACTACAGCCAAAATGGCTCTACCAAAGATTTGGCATATCTGGTCGCACAAGGCATTGAAGATAGTGGCACAGGCATAGCCGCTCGGATTCGCACGGTACCCAAGGTCAGTAGCGAGACTGAAAAAGTTGCGCCAAGTATTCCTGATGAAGGTGACCTGTACGCCACCATGGATGACTTAAAAAACTGTGTGGGACTGGCACTCGGCAGCCCCACCCATTTTGGCAATATGGCAGCATCGATGAAGTATTTTTGGGATAATAGCGTCACAATTTGGCTCGCGGGGGATTTGCAAAACAAACCGGCATCTGTATTTACCAGTACGGGCACCATGCACGGTGGGCAGGAGACGACTTTGACTAGCATGATGACGCCGCTACTGCATCATGGTATGGTGATTGTGGGAATTTCGTACAGTGAGCCTGCGCTCAATACCACGAGCCAAGGTGGAAGCCCGTATGGTGCAAGCCATGTCAGTGGCGCAAAGCATGACCACATCATGAGCGCAGACGAAAAAACGTTAGCCATCGCGCAGGGCAAACGTCTAGCCAAAATTGCCAAGGCATTACAAGCATTATGAGAAAACAAGCGTTATGAGAAAAAAAGACCCGCACTCACTATCTGCGCCCAAACCCGTATATCCCATCCACCGACGCTTAACCATAGTATGGTGGGTTTGGCTGGGGTTTCGATTGCTGGCAGTACCGTTATTGACGCATTGGTTGGCAAGTGCAAAGCCTGCTATAGTCGGCGGAATTGCTTGGCAAGCTCTGTGGTTGATACCCGCGCTATTATCAACGCCTTATATCGTGAAAGGCAAAAGCCCATACGCGCTATTGCTGCTAAGTATGCTCACTTTTGTATATTTGGGCGGCAGTGGTATGGTTGCACTAAAATACGGCTATCAAACGCATTGGGGGTTGATGACTGTGTGGTTGGTGGATTTTGTTTTGCTAGGATGGGTCAATTACTGGCTATTTATTTTGTTAAAACGACTGCCAAAGATGAATGGCTAATTGCCAAAAGAGCGTACCCAGCCAGGTACGCTTTTTTTATGCTAAAAAATTATGCTAAAACATCGTTAGGCCAACACATCATTTAGCCATTTACCGATAATTTTGAGTTGCGGCATACATACTTGGTGCGCCATCGGATAGCTGTAAAACTGCGGCTGATAACCTTTTGACTCAAGCCATGCTTTGGCTTCTTGCCCAAGCTGTACTGGGACGACAGGGTCGTGTGTTCCATGATGAATGGCAATGTTTAGATTTTTATTGGCATCACTTAAAACTAGGCTGTCTTTGGTTGCTAAATAAGTCGATAGGGTTAACAGTCCGGCTAATGGTTTGTCATAGGTGAGTGCCGTCTGATACGCCACCGCACCACCTTGTGAAAATCCTGCAATCACTATACGCTCAGGCGATACACCGCGCTCGGCTTCACGCTTGATTAATTCTCCAATCGAGCGAGCGGATTGTTCAATCTGTGCCGTGTCGATTTTGCGCTCAAGCGACATTTCTAAAATATCGTACCACGCTGGCATCACATAACCTTGGTTAATGGTTACAGGAATGGCGGGGGCATGGGGAAATACAAACCGTATGCCATGGTTGCCATCGAGTCCCAAGTCAGGGACGACCGGCTCAAAGTCATGACCATTTGCGCCCAGTCCATGTAGCCAAATCACCGCTCTATCAACCGGCAGATTGTTGGGATTGTGAATGACTTCAACGGTTTTTAATAAACTCATAAATTCTCCTTTGATATGAAACTAGCAAATATCATAAAAATTAATTGTCATAAAAATAATTAACCGATAGCTTAAAAATAGGGATAACGCTTGATTTTAGCTTATTCATACCACATTATCTAGGCAATGTTTACCATAAGAATAGCCTAAGTGAATGAAAGAACTTATATCGACTGCTGTACCATTAAATGACCCTCAACTAGACAAGCCCCAAACAGACAAGCCCCATGGTGTAAAATTACCGGTCATGGCAAAAGACAGCTATTATCTGTCACGCCTTGCCCAACAGTTAAAACAAATCAAAGACAAAGAAAGCGAAGACTATACGTCAAGATTTGACCGCTACCAAAAACAACTCAAACACTCGCAAGACAGGGTGCAAAGCCGTATCGCCAGTATACCAACCATACATCTAAACGAAGACTTGCCTGTCAGCCAACAAGCCGATAGACTCATCAAAGCCATCCAAGACCACCAAGTCATCATCGTGGCAGGGGAGACAGGCTCAGGCAAAACCACCCAATTACCTAAGATTGCCATGCTCGCAGGGCGAGGGGTAACAGGGCAAATCGGACATACCCAACCAAGACGATTAGCGGCGCGTAGTGTGGCAAATCGCATTGCTGAAGAACTAGGGGAAACGCTCGGACAGACAGTCAGCTTCAAAGTGCGTTTTACTGAGCAAGGCTCATCGGATTCTATTGTCAAACTGATGACCGACGGTATTTTGCTTGCCGAAATGGCGCATGACAAGTTTTTGAGCCGCTATGATACCATTATCATTGATGAAGCCCACGAGCGCAGTCTTAACATTGACTTTATCATGGGTTATCTCAAGCGTCTATTGCCAAAACGTCCCGATTTAAAGGTGATTATCACATCGGCAACGCTCGACACAGCAAGGTTTAGCCAATATTTTTCTAGCATTGATGGTAAAACCAAACAAGCGATGCCCGCGCCTGTGTTTGTGGTTGAAGGTCGTAGTTATCCCGTGGAAGTGCGCTACCGTCCGTTGACGGAGGAGATTGTCACAGGTTCGGATGATGACAGCTTTGACGATGTCGAAGAAAATTTGCCGCGAGCGATTACCGCAGCGGTGGAAGAGTGCTACCAAGACGCTGCCAGCAAAGGGCATGCTGACCAAGCGGATATTTTGATTTTTGCGGCGACAGAAGCACAAATTCATGATTTGGCAGATATTTTAAACCAATATGCGCCCCGTCATACCCAGATTTTGCCGTTATTTGCCCGTCAAAGTTTTGCCGAGCAACAGCAGATTTTTCACCCGACAGGCGGACGTCGCATTATCATCGCCACCAACGTTGCCGAAACCGCCTTGACTGTGCCCAATATCCGCTACGTCATTGATTTGGGATTTGCTCGGATGTCACGCTATGACTATCGCTCGCGGGTACAAAGACTGCCGATTGAAGCGATTAGCCAAGCTGCCGCCAATCAACGAAAAGGTCGCTGTGGACGTATCGCGGCAGGCGTGTGTATCCGTTTATATTCAGAGGAAGACTTTACCAGCCGTCCGGAATTTACCGAGCCTGAAATTCTGCGTACCAACTTGGCGTCGGTGATTTTGCAAATGGCAAACTTGGGTCTGGGCGACGTAGAAAACTTTGACTTTATCCAGCCCCCTGACAATCGACTGGTCAATGATGGGCGTAAACTATTAGAAGAATTGGGTGCGATTGCCACTAAAATGCCTGAAAATAGCCTAAGCACATATAATAACAATAGCAAAGGTCAATCCAAACGCCATCCCAATCAACTCACCAAAGTCGGTCAAATGATGGCAAAAATGCCTATAGACCCTCGTTTGGCACGTATGCTGATTGCAGGTGAACAATATGGTTGTCTCAAAGAGCTATTGGTGATTGTATCGGGCTTGTCAGTTCAAGACCCTCGAGAACGCCCGAGCGATAAGCAAACCCAAGCCGACCAAAAACACGCATTATTTCGCCAAGCCGACAGCGATTTTTTATTTTATCTCAGTCTTTGGCAGGCAATTCATGGGGCTTTATTTAAAAGCAGTGGATTTAAAAGTAGTGAATTTAAAAACAGTGATCTTGACCGTCAAAAAAATGAAATACTAGACGATGAAGCCACGCCAATCGCGCAAAGCCCGTATGAAAACGACAAATTAACCAACAGCCAACGTAAAAGCTTTGCCAAAAAACATTTTTTAAGCTCGCCGCGTTTACGTGAATGGCAACAAACCCATAGCCAGTTGCTGCAAATGGTGGATGGTTTAAAATTAACAATCAACCAAGAGCCAGCCAGTTATGTGCCTATTCACCGAGCGTTGCTCACAGGTCTGCTGTCGTTTATTGCCCAAAAAGTCAATGACGTCGACAAAAGCGGCAAGCTAATCAAAGCCAAACGCGGCGAGTATGTCACCGCGCGTCAGCACAAAGCCAAGATTTTTCCTGCCAGTACTTTGTTCAAACAAAATCCGCTATGGGTGATGGCGTTTGAGGTGGTTGAGACCTCGCAGGTGTTTATGCGTACTGCTGCCAAAATCGAGCCAGAGTGGATCTTGGCGATGGCCGGGGATTTGCTCAAATACCATTATTTTGAGCCGCATTGGTCAGCCAAAACGGGGCATGTCAAGGCATACGCCCAAATCAGCTTGTTTGGTCTGATTGTGGTACACAAACAATTGATGAATTATGAGCGGGTCAACCTTAGCGAGTCTCGAGAAATCTTTTTGCGAGATGCCTTGGTGTTGGGCAATCTAAATGCCCCGTCCACAGGCGATGGTAAAAAGGGCAAATTGCCGCCATTTTTGCAGCATAATATAGATAAAGTCGCTGATGTTTCCTTGATTGAAGATAAGCTGCGACGTCGAGACTTGCTGGTTGATGAAGAGCAATTATACGACTTTTATGCCAAGCGAGTGCCTGAGCATATCGCTAGCCGTAAAGTATTTGAAGATTGGCGAAAAGAGGTAGAAAAAACGGAGCCACAGTTTTTATTTTTTAGTGATAAAGATGTACTCAACGAACAAGCACCCGCTACCCAAGCTTTCCCAGAAACGTGGCAACTGGGTAATCTGAAACTACCCCTGTCGTATATTTTTGACCCGACCAGCGACGATGATGGCGTGACCATTAAAGTCCCGCTTGTTGCCTTACCACAGGTTGATGCGGTTGAATTATTATGGGGTATTGCAGGGTGGCGCTATGAGCTGGTTTTGCAGCTATTAAAGACGTTGCCAAAAGATATTCGCCGTCAAATTGTGCCCGTGCCCGATACCGCCAAACAAATTTTTGACACGCTTGAAAAAAACCACCATGGTGGACTGCTAAAGCAACTGTGCCAAGCCTTGAACCAGCGCGGCGTGCGTGGCGCAAACAATCAATTTGTCGAGCCAAAAGACTTTAACCCAAGCGAGGTTGAAACCTATTTGCAGCCACAAATTGCGCTGGTCGATGACAAAAACCGCCTGATTGAAAAAGGGCGAGATATTGACGCATTAAAACTGCGTCATCAAGTCACCACAAGTCAAGCCGTTGCCAGTGGTAAAGGCGTACATAGCGAGTTTCCAGAGCATTTTAACTTTATGCAAAACCGCCACAGTGCAGGCGTGATGATCAAGCAGTTTTCGGCATTGGTTGCTGATGGACAGCCAAGCTATAGCGATAAAAAGGCTGTGTCTATTCAGCAATTTACCGATGTCAGTGTGGCACTCAACAAACACCGTCAAGGCTTACTTGCTTTAATCGGCAATGAATTAGGCGCAAAAGCCAGACAGCTTACCAGCCAAATTGATAAAAACTTTAAACTTGCCTTTGCGCCGCTTGGTGAGCTTGATAGACTCAAAGATTTGCTGATTCATGCCACGCTTGATGCCACTTTTGAAAAATTTGTTGCAGAGTTTAACCATGAAAAATTCACGGCAGGGATTCATGATAAAGAGTTGGTGATTGCCATCAATCAGTTGCCTTTGACCTTGGATGAATTTAACCAAGCCAAAGCCGTGGTGCTTGCCAATTTCTTGAGCGTTGGGCAAAGTGTATTAGTTCAGCTAAAATCAGTGTATGAGCAGTGGCAGCAAGTTCGCCAAAAACTGCTGTTACTTGACCGTGATATTTTTGAAGAAAGTATTGAAGATATCGAAGACCAGCTCGATGATTTGAGTTTGTCGGACTTTGTGTATCGCATGAGTTATCAAGATTGGCAGCAATATCCGCGTTATTTGCAGGCGTTGTTGGTGCGACTTGATAGGCTTGAGCACAATTTGGATGCCGATCTTGATGCCGTGTATCAGCTTGATAAACACATGGAGAGGCTATCTGTTAAGGGTAATGATGAGACAATTATGCCGTATCGTTGGTTGGTTGAGGAGTTTCGGATTCAGCTGTTTGCCCAGCCGATGAAAACCCGCGTACCTGTATCAGATAAACGCCTAGAAAAATTGTGGGATGAGTTGAATATTTAACAAAAAAATCCGTCAAACTTTGGCGGATTTTTTATAAAATATTGATTTAAAATAATTTTTTATAAAGTCTGATTGAACTAAAATCATGATCAATAGTGTTTTTGCAGGGTATGGTTCATATTGAGTAGTCATGATGGGGAATGCTACAGTTGATAGGGATTTTACGAACAATGGGTTATGAACAATAGATTGATTTTTTTAGCATTTGAAATTTTTACCTATACAGTTAATTTGATTCGATGAAAAATTAAAAAGTTGATTTGGTAAAAACAGCAAAACTTAGTAAAATAGTCAGATTAAATTTTTTAAAAGTGAAAGTCATGCCAAGCCAACCGCAAGTTTTTAATCCCCAGTCTACCACTAAACCTGCCACCCACCACCAAGCCAATCATAATGAAAACCGTACTTTAGGTCAAAGCGCTAGCCAAACGGTGCACCAACTGACTCAAGATATAGCAACGACAAAAGCGCCTAAGATTGGTTTTGTGTCGCTTGGCTGCCCCAAAGCCTTGGTGGATAGCGAGCGCATTATCACCGAGCTTAGCCGTGATGGCTACCAAGTCGCCAGTGACTATGATGGCGCAGACTTGGTGGTGGTCAATACTTGCGGCTTTATCGAATCTGCGGTGCAAGAATCGCTTGACGCCATTGGTGAGGCGATTACCAAAAACGGCAAGGTGATTGTCACCGGTTGCCTTGGCAAAGATGCCGAAAAAATCAAAACCATGCACCCAGCCGTGCTTGCGGTTACTGGCGCACATGCCTATGAAGAAGTCGTCAATGCCGTGTCGCATTATGTGCCAAAACCTGCGCCATCAAAAACGTACGACCCAAAAATCGACCTAATCAATGATGCAGGTATTAAGCTTACGCCAAAACATTATGCTTATGTCAAAATATCCGAAGGCTGTAACCACCGTTGCACATTTTGTATTATCCCAAGCTTTCGTGGTGACCTCGTTAGTCGCCCGATTGACAGTATCATGACTGAAGCGGCTGCGCTCAAAAACGCAGGCGTCAAAGAGCTATTAATCATCTCGCAAGATACCTCAGCCTATGGCGTAGATCTTAAATATAAAACCAGTTTTTGGAATGGCATGCCCATCAAATCCAAATTTTACGATATGTGCGAGGCACTCAATCGTCTGGGCATTTGGGTGCGTTTGCATTACATCTATCCTTACCCGCATGTCGATGCTGTGGTCAAACTGATGAGTGAGGACAAGCTACTGCCATATCTTGATATCCCATTCCAACATGCCAGCCCCAATGTGCTCAAAGCTATGAAGCGCCCCGCGCATAGCGAAAACGTACTGGAGCGCATCAAAACTTGGCGCTCGATTTGCCCCGATATTGTCATTCGTTCCACCTTTGTGGTGGGTTTCCCTGGGGAGACAGAAGAAGATTTTGAATATTTGCTTGACTGGCTCAAAGAGGCGCGATTAGACAGAGTAGGGGCGTTTACCTATTCAGAAATAGAAGGCGCGGCGGCAAACGATTTACCGAACCCTGTGCCAGAAGCTATCAAACAACAACGCTATGAAAGACTGATGGCGCTACAGCAACAAATCAGTGCCGAAAAACTGGCTGAGAAAGTCGGTAAAACCTTAAAAGTGCTGGTGGATGAGATTGATGAAGAAGAAAATATCGCCATTTGCCGTAGCTATGCCGATGCGCCAGAAATTGACGGTCACGTGTATGTAGATAATATTGATGCATCGGTTAAAGTCGGTGAATTTTTGACCGTCACCATTGATGAAGCCAATGAGTATGACCTTTTTGCCAGTTTTACCGGTGAACTGTTATAAGGATAAGGATTGTCATGTCTCAATCAATGTTAGCGTATGGTCTTTTAGGGATTGCGATTGTCAGTGAGGTTACTGGTTCAACTTTTTTGGCAAAATCAGAGGGGTTTAGCAAACCTTTGCCCACTATCATTACCATGATTTGTTTTGGCATTGCTTTTTATCTTCTGTCACAAGTCATAAAAATCATACCACTGGGGATTGCTTATGCCATATGGTCAGGGGTAGGTATTGTGTTGACCGCTATTATTGGGTACTTTATTTTGGGTAACAAACTGGATTTACCCGCCATCGCGGGTATGAGTCTAATTGTACTGGGTGTGATTGTGATTAATCTGTTTTCTCATTCAGCCACGCATTAATCCAGGCATTAATAATCCACGCATTAATATGGTGCCTTGAGTATAGCGACTTGATAGTTTGATGGCTAAAGCCGACTGAATTTTTAAGGTGAGAACAAGGTAAAAATTAAAATGACTGTTGAAATTATCTTTACACTATCTAAAAACCGTTAATTTTGTTAAAATTTCGCCATTTGCATTATTTGCTATCCAACAGCCAACAAGAGGTCAACCATGTCTGATAAAGCTCCCCGTTACCAACGTATTTTGCTCAAACTCTCTGGCGAGGCCCTAGCAGGCAAAAATGATATGGGGATTGATTCAGGCGTATTAGACAACATGAGTCTTGCGATTGCGCACTTGGTAGGATTGGGTGTGCAAGTGGGTATCGTGGTCGGTGGTGGCAACTTGTATCGTGGCGCTGCGCTACAAAAACAAGGCTTGGTGGGCCGTGTCACAGGCGACCAAATGGGTATGCTTGCAACCGTAATGAATGGCTTGGCGATGCGTGACGCCCTAGAGCGCCGTAATATCAAATGCCGTTTGATGTCAGCCTTGCCAATTGGTGAAGTGACTGAAAACTACAGCAGCCGCAACGCTATTCGCTATTTAAAAAATAACGAAGTGTGCGTGTTTGTCGCAGGTACCGGCAATCCATTTTTTACCACGGATACCGCAGCCTGTTTACGTGGCATCGAGATTGAAGCCAATTTAATCCTAAAAGCCACCAAAGTCGATGGCGTGTATAACAAAGACCCAAATACCCATGACGATGCCGTCAAATACGACGAACTCACCTTTGACCAAGTGCTGGATCAAAAGTTGGGGGTGATGGATTTGACTGCAATTGCTTTACTGCGTGAGCATAACGTACCGCTGCAAGTATTTGATATGGCAAAACCCAACTCGCTGCTTCATGTGGTGATGGGCGAGTCAGAAGGCACCAAAGTTATCAATCACTAATTTCTAAATTTGAAATACAGAGTTTTAAAAGGATACAACATGATTAACGATATTAAAAAACAAGGCGAAGATAAAATGAAAAAGGCGATTGAAGCCTTAGAAAATGCCTTTAGCAAATTACGTACAGGCCGTGCCCATCCTGGTATTTTGCAGGGTGTGATGGTGTCTTACTATGGCTCTGAGATGCCACTTAATCAAGTGGCGAGCATCAACGTTGAAGACTCGCGTACCCTGTTAGTGCAGCCTTTTGATCGTAGCATGGTGCAGGCAGTCGACAAAGCAATTCGTGAATCAGATTTGGGTCTTAACCCAATGAGCGCAGAAGTGATTCGGGTACCATTACCCGCATTGACAGAAGAAACCCGTAAAGATATGCAAAAATTGGCACGTCATGAAGCCGAAGAGCGCCGTGTATCTGTGCGTAATGCGCGCCGTGATGCCAACAATGCCTTAAAAGCTTTGGTAAAAGACAAGCAAATCTCAGAAGACGATGAACGCCGCGCCAATGACGACATCCAAAAAATGACCGATAAATACATTGATAGCATTGATAAAATGCTCTCTAGCAAAGAAGCAGAGTTAATGGCCGTTTAATCGTTATTTATCTAATAAAAGAATCAATTAATAAGAAGTAGGTCATGGTTGAGTCAAAGGCAGCAATGCCACAACATATTGCCATCATTATGGATGGCAATAACCGCTATGCCAAAGCACATGGGCTACCAACCGGTGGCGGGCATATTGCCGGCAAAGATAATTTAGACCCTTTGGTTGAGCATTGTATGGATATTGGTATACGTGCATTGACGGTGTTTGCTTTTTCTAGCGAAAATTGGCAGCGCCCAGCCAATGAAGTGGCGCTATTGATGAAGCTGCTTGAGCAAACCGTCCATGACCAATTACCGCGGATGCTGCGTCATCAAATTTCTTTGCGCTTTATCGGCGATAGGGATGCCTTGACGCCGCATTTACGCGCGATTATGCAAGATGCAGAAGAGCAAACTGCCCATTTTACTAAAATGAGTTTGGTGATTGCTATCAGCTACGGCGGTCAGTGGGACATCGTCAATGCCTGCCGCCAAGTCGCCAAACAAGTGGCACAAGGCGCGCTTACTGCTGATGCCATTACCCAAGACGATTTTGCACGGCACCTGTCGCTATCGGATTTACCAGCGGTTGATATGTTAATTCGTAC
>NZ_DAMALV010000011.1:16317-69127 GCF_032069585.1 Moraxella sp. CTOTU48268 | reverse complement strand
ATTTCACCGTTTTGGGCGCGCACTGCAATGATAGATACTTCGCGCTCAAAGTGAATAAAGCCTTCGGCAATGAGCGGCGCTGTTTTGGTTGCGTCACCAAGTTCTGCCCACGCTGTGTCGATTTGGTCAGCGAATTTGACCACAAACTGCCCTTTGCCATCATAGCCCCCGCGTGTGGTTTTGAGCACCAAGGGTAGTCCCAATTTGTCGGCAGCGGCTTGGATATCGGCTTTATTATGCACTGCCATAAAAGGCACGGTGGCGATATCTAATTGGTTAAACAAGTTTTTTTCATTTAACCGATCTTGTGCCACTGATAGCGCAAATGACGACGGGTACAAGGTTTTGGTCGATTCCAAAAACTGGGCAGGTTTGAGCGGGGTGTTTTCAAATTCTAAGGTAAAAATATCACAGCTTTGGGCAAAATCTTCAAATTGCTCGCTACTAAACACTTTGCCCAGTAAGCGTGCCGGGCAATTGCCACTATCCTCCAAAAACACGCAGCGAATGCCCAGCGGTAACGCCGCTTGCGCCAACATCATACCTAGCTGTCCGCCACCTAAAATCCCAATGGTTTTGACAGGATAATTGGAATGATTGATGGTATGAAAATTGGCGGTTTGCATAGGCATGGTGGCGGCTCTTTTTGATAAGTGAAACACAGAAGAAAAATTATGGCTAATTATAAAGGATTTGCCCACAAATAAAAAATCCAAGCACAAAAAAACCCATAAGGCTTTAATCTTATGGGCTCAAAAAACCAATGAATAGGCGTTACGCATTAACTGTAATGTACGGGTTCTTCATCATACACATTGGCATGCCACTGCGAGAGCTGTTTTTGCATTAAAGTTTGAATGGCCGCATGAATCATACTTTGACCAATCAACTGGGTATCATCCCCCAACAGTTCTTTCACTTTGTCAGAAAATTCAATACTTACCAAGTTTTCTGATTCGTCATTCGAGGTACGTAGTACCATTTTGCCGTCAGCTTGCTCGATAAACTCTAGCATCATCGCTTCTGCTTTGGCCTCTTTTGCCGCTTGCAGTAGGCTTTGGTAATCTGTTTTTGCATCTTTTTGCATCGTCGCTCCTCAATCTTTTATCCGCACCAGTGACTATTTTGGTTACTACCTTAGTAACTATCTTATGAACTAGGCTAAGCAACCTGTTAGTCACCCTGTCATATCGCTTTAATCAACGTAAGCATAGTTTAACGCTTGCATCTTTTTAAAAGCTTGTTGACAGCTTATTAACAGGTTTTGGCATCTTGCATGATTATTAAAATGGCGACTTTCACGGTAAAAATCAAGCATAATTTATGATATTAACACAGGGACTACAATGCATAATGCTTAAGGGGTGCTGTGATAAATTATTGAGCGAACCACTGAACTTACAACAACTGCGGAAATACACTTTTTAAGCCGCCAACAAAAATCTCCACTGCAACGGCCGCAAGTAGCATCCCCATGATACGATTGAGCACGTTAAGCCCGGTATCACCTAAAAAACGACTTACCTGCCCCGCTGCCATAAAGCTTAGATAAGTGATAATACTGATAATCAAACCTGCGGTGATAATCGCTAGCATATTAAAATAACTATGTCCGCTCGCGGCATAAATAATCACGGTAGAAATCCCACCAGGACCAATCACCATCGGAATCGTCAATGGCACCACGGCAGATGCCGCCCCTTGAAACGCCACCCCATTTAAATCCCCGGATTTTCCGACATGCGGTTTGGCAACATTGCCAGCGCCATTCATCATGCCAATGGCAATAATCAATACCAAGATACCGCCTGCGATACGAAATGAGCCAAGCGAAATCCCCAGCACCTTTAAGATAGGCTCGCCTGCCAACGAAAATATCGCGATGGTCACAAACACAGTAATGGCTGAAATCAGTGCAACTTTGCGAGTTTGTTGTCGATTGGCGTCTTTGGTGATGTCAATAAATAACGATAACGCGGCAAATGGATTGACCAGTACCACCAGTGCCAAAAATATTTTTAAGACTTGAGATTCCATGAGTATTGACTAACTTGTTGGGTGAAGTTGGGTAAATATGACAAAACAGTTATGGTAGCATAAATTTAAGTCAGCAGGGTTACGGCGTAAATTCGCTCAGCGCCACCAGTACGCATGCTAAGCCTGCATGATGAACGCTAAATTAATGACTGTCTAACGTTTGGGTGATTTTATCAAGATTTAAACTATCGGACATGGCATTAAAAATCTCATAGTATTTGCCTTGCTTGCGGTATAGTTCATCATGCGTGCCTGTCTCCACCACGCGCCCTTGCTCGATGACCACCAAATCATCAGCGTCAATAATCTGCGCGATATTGTGCGACACGATAATCACCGTGCGGTTTTGTTTGATTAAATCCAAACTGCGCTTGATTTGCTGGCTGGCAATGGCATCTAGACTTGCGGTCGGCTCGTCCAAAAACACAATCGGCGGATTTTTGAGAAACATACGTGCCAGTGCAATACGCTGCTGCTGTCCACCTGACAAGGATTTGGCTTCGCTTTGGTAGCCTTTGGGCAACTGGATGATTTGTTCATGAATAGAGGCTTGTATTGCTGCCTGCTCAATCTGAGCTTGGCTAGCAGTTAAATCGCCATAACGAATATTTTCTTCAATAGTCCCGCCAAAAATATGGTTTTTTTGCAACACCAAACCGATTTGTTGGCGTAGCTCATGGGTATCATAGTCTTGCAAATCCTTGCCATCGAGCAAAATTCGCCCGTGCGTGGGCTGATAAAATTTTACCAACAGATTGATAATGGTGCTTTTACCTGCACCGCTCAAGCCGACCAACGCGGTAATTCGGTTACGCCGAATGCGAAAGCTGACATCCTGCAGGGCTTGGTTGCCGTTGGGATACACAAAATCGACGTGCTGAAGTTCGATATCACCCTGTACCGTCGCAGGATTGGCACCGCCTACCACTTCGATTTGGCTATCATCTTCTAAAATATCAAAAAACCCTTCGGCATAAGTCAGGGCATCATTGACCTCATCGTAGATACGATGCAACTGGCGAATGGGCGATGCCACGTTTTGAAATAACAATACATGAAACATAATCATGCCAATGGTCATCTGCCCATCAAGCACAAAATACGCGGTTAAAATAATAATCGCCACCACACCAATCTGCTCGATAAAGCTTTTGAGTGCATCATAGCCAAAGCCAATACCGCGCGTTTTGAGTTGGTTATCGGTCATCTCTTTTTGAATGGCAAAATGTTTTTGCGCTTCAATCGGTTCGCGGACAAAGGATTTGATCACGGTAATAGCGTTAATCAGCGAAATGATTTGCTCGCTTTTGCTCTCTCGATAGTGGCGCATCTGCCGACGAAAGCCTTGCAAGCGCGTGGCTTGTTTTTGACTGATATAAAAATAAATCGGCACAATGACCAGCCCTACCATCCCCACCCACACATTGGCGCTAAACATCACTACTAGCGCTACAATCGCATTGGCAAATAACGGTAACATATCAATAAAGAAGTTTTGCACCAAGCGCGTCAGACTACTGACACCCAAATCAATGCGTGTCTGCAGCTTACCACTGTCGTTATCAGGGTGGGTATAAAACCCCATGCGGTAACTTAAAATACGCGCCACGACTTTTTGCGATAAATCTCGGGATAAATTAATACGGATTTTTTCACCAAAATAGCGCTGTCCAAAGCTGATTGCCGCGTACAACAGTTCTTTGAGCAGTAGCACGATGCTGATAGTCGTGAGCAGTTTTGCACCTTCCTGCCACGGCTCGCTGAGCTTGAGAATCTCGGTCAAATGATCGACCGTGTAACGCAGTACAAAGGCATTGACCTGTGCGGCAAATGAACCAATCACCGTAAGTAGCAGCGTCGCTATGATTAATGAGTGATAAGGTTTTGCAAAAACGGATAATTTTTTGATAATTGACCACAGCACGGCGCCGCGTTCGCGTTTGTTGAGTGATGTCGGTGCAGGTTTGGCTGGCAGTGTCGGCTTATTAGCTAGCGATGGATTAGGGGATGGATTGGGAAGATTTGGCAAGAGTGGCTCACAAATGATTTTTCAATACGTTTGGTTGTTTAATATCTTTGGTAAAGTTTAAATAAAACGAATGCGTTTAAGGTAGTTGGTAATTGTTGCATTCTTGTCCATGCGAAGCTTTGCACCACAAAATCATAAAATAATTTTATGATAATCAGTATTATTTATGAATATTTATTATGATTTGAAGCTTTTAGTGGCAAATACCTTTATACTGAGCGGACTTATTTTTACCTTTCTCTTTTTATCTTAGTTAATAGCCCATTAAAAGGATTTCAGCGTATGCCATTATCATATAAAGCCCCCCTGCGTGATATTCGCTTCTTAACCAATGAAGTATTTAATTACCCCGAACATTACAAAACCTTAAAATCTGGTGAAAATGCCGATCCTGAAACCGTCGATATGATGCTTGAGAGCTTTGCGGATTATTGTAGCAATGTGTTGATGCCACTGTACCAATCAGGCGATGCTGAAGGCTGCCATTTTGACAAGGGTGTTGTCACCACGCCAAAAGGCTTTAAAGAAGCTTATGATATGTTCGTTGAAGCTGGGTATCAAGCCATACCGTTTCCTGAAGAATTTGGTGGCTTAAATATGCCAATGTCAGTCAACCTCATCAAAAGTGAAATGATGGGCACGGCAAACTGGGCATTTGCCATGTATCCAGGACTGTCGGTGGGCTGTATGAATACCATCATGCAATACGGCACCCCTGAGCAAAAAGCCACTTATATGCCAGCCTTGGTAGAAGGTCGTTGGTCGGGCACCATGTGCTTGACTGAGCCACAATGTGGTACCGACTTGGGTCAAGTTAAAACCAAAGCAATCCCACAAGACGATGGTACTTATAAGATTAGTGGTACCAAAATCTTTATTTCAGCCGGTGAACATGACCTAACAGAAAATATCGTGCATATCGTTTTAGCACGCCTACCCGATGCGCCTGCAGGTACCAAGGGTATTTCGTTATTTATCGTGCCAAAATTCTTGGTTACAGAAAACGGCGACATTGGTGAGCGTAATACGGTTAACTGTGGCTCAATTGAGCACAAAATGGGTATCAAAGCATCAGCAACTGCGGTACTCAACTTTGATAATGCAACCGGCTATTTAATCGGTGAGCCGAATAAAGGCTTAAAAGCCATGTTTACCTTTATGAACACTGCCCGCCTAGGCACAGGCATGCAAGGCTTAGCGCATATGGAATTGGCTTTCCAAAACTCATTGCCCTACGCCAAAGAACGCCGCTCAATGCGTACCCTATCAGGTACCAAAGAGCCAAACCAAGTGGCTGATGCGATTATCCATCATGCCGATGTTGCGCGCATGCTGCTCACCCAAAAAGCCTTCTCAGAAGGTGCGCGCTCAATGATTTATCACGCATCACGCTATGCTGACAAGATGTTTGAAGGAGCGATGCTCGGTGACGATGCTGCGTTCCACAAATGGGATGATAAATTGGGCTTTTATACCCCAATACTTAAAGGCTTCTTAACTGAACTAAGCATTGAATGTGCCAAACATGGTATGCAAATCTACGGCGGTCATGGCTATATCAAAGAATGGGGCATGGAACAAATCGCTCGTGATGCGCGTATCTCAACCTTGTATGAAGGCACCACAGGCGTACAAGCGCTTGACCTACTAGGTCGTAAAGTGTTAATCCAATCAAAAGGCAAAGTGCTGCTTGATTACACCGCCAATATCATGAAATGGTGTAGTGAATACGCCCTAGACAAAGGCATGCGTAAATTTGTTTGGGAATTGACCAAATACTGTGCAGAGTGGAATACCCTCACCACACGTATTATGCTCACAGCGCGTAAAGACCGTGAAATCGTCTCAGCGGCATCCGATGATTACTTAATGTACTCAGGCTACGTCATCATGGGCTATCACTGGGCACGTATGGCAGCGGTGGCGTATGACAAGCTCAAAAATGGCGGTAGCGAAACCAAAGAATTCTATGAAGCCAAAATCAAAACCGCTGAGTTCTATTTTGAAAAACTATTGCCACGCGCCTCAGGTCACTCAGAGAGCATGTTGGCACCAAGCGAGTTAATGGCGATGGATTTAGATAGCTTTAATTTCCTAGACTAATGGGTTAAACTTGTTGCGCCATTTTGCAAAAAGGCTGCTCAACCTTAATGGGGGCAGCTTTTTTATTGCTCAAAATTTTAACATATACAAAAGAATTGATTATGGAATTTACTGCTTTTTCGCGCCAAGTCATTGAACAACTAGAATCGGATATCACAGCCTACCTCCAAGCCTGCAAGTTGCCCTCGCCGCTGCATGAAGCAAGCCTATACGCGATGACCAATGGCGGCAAACGGGTACGTCCTTTACTGGTTGCAGCAACTTTTGCCACGGTAAAAACCGACAGCAGTCTTACCCACTCATCCCATCAATTATCTAATGACGTGCGCCGTGCCATGATGGCGGTGGAGTGTCTACACGGCTATTCGCTAGTGCATGATGACTTGCCTTGTATGGATGATGATGCGCTGCGCCGAGGTCGCCCTACCACCCATATCGCCTATGGTGAAGCCGCTGCCATGCTTGCTGGTGACGTGCTCCAGACCTTGGCATTTGAAGCCTTGACCCATACGTATTTTGGTGAAAACAGTCAATTTGCTACCCCGCTATCTGCCACGTTTGCACCACGGGCACGGCGGATGGTCATGGGGCAAATGCTGGATTTAAATGGCGAGCACCAACAGCTTAGCCAAACTGAGCTTGAAGCCATCCACCGTGACAAAACAGGCGCGCTCATTGAAGCGTCAGTATTGATGGGTGCCATCTGTGCCAACGCAACTGACAGCGAGCGGCAAGCACTCAATAGCTTTGCCGAGCAAATTGGGTTGGCTTTCCAAGTACAAGATGATATTTTGGATGTGACTGCCGATACCAAGCAGCTTGGCAAACCTGCGGGAAGTGATGAAAAATTGGATAAATCCACTTATGTCAAACTACTGGGTGTGGCAGCTGCCAAAACCTACGCGCAAAGCTTATTTGATACCGCTAAAAATGCGGTGATTACTGAATTTGGCGATGATAACTATTTGGTCGATTTGGCGGACTGGTTGTGGGAAAGAAACAAGTGATTATTTCTTTCTAAACCCAGCAAACAAGCCTTCATGGTTAATTTTTGGCATTTTCATGGTCAAGGTGTTTGATAGCAAATCATGTAGCGCCAAGCCTTGCTTATTGACCCATGCGAACCAATAATTAAACAATAGCCCAATAAACATACTAAAATACAGCGCACCCACTGACTGGTGGATGAGATAGCCTATCATCCCGCAGACCACCGGCAATAAACAGGCGGCTAATATCCGCATCATCGATTGCCGCCAACTTAGCAATGAGCCATCACGGTTCATGGTTTTAAGCCGCCAAGTCTGCATGCCAAGTGTCTGCCCTGCTTTACGCCAAAATACCCCATAAAACCCAACCAAGATAATCACGAACGCAGGGATTTGCACAGCATTACGATACCATAGCGGTAACGTCGCCGCTTGCCTCATATCCGTCCCTGCCAAACCTAGCAGTTTGGTGCCCAATACAATAAGCAGCATCTGCACAAAAAATAGCATCGCCAAAATCAACATACCATCATACAGCATAGCAATCAGCCGAGTAGCCGCTTTTGCCATCACAGGTTCTTCTTGCAATGGCGCTAATTGCATGGATTGCGGCTGGCTGTTAGTCTTAGCGGTTTTTAACATTGGGGTTTTGGTCTTAGGCATAGGTATGTCGAGCGAATGATGGTAGCAATTAAGCGAAATTGTAGCCTAAATACAACCAAAAGGCTATGACTCAAACGCCAACTACGGACCCATCAGCGCGTGACTCAGATAAACGTAACTGGGATAAACATAACTCAGATCAACATAAATGGGATGAAAATGCCTTAGGCAATGGTGAGGCAGTGGTGAAAAAAACGGAGCGGCAAAATAACCCGCCGATTAATATGAGGCATAAAAAAATAAGGCATAAAAAAAATCGCCTAAACTCAAAGAGTGGCGATTAATTTTAACAAAGTAATTAGTGGTGCGCTTGGAGGGAGTCGAACCCCCGACCCTCAAGTTCGTAGCCTGATGCTCTATCCAACTGAGCTACAAGCGCTTAACTAATGTCTTCGTTTGAAGTGGGCGCTATTATAAGTTAGAATATTTATTTTGTCAAACTTTATTTTAAATAATTTTAAAACTAATTTTGCTTCAATAAATGGCGGTGACGGAGGGATTCGAACCCTCGATACAGTTTCCCGTATGCAGCCTTAGCAGGGCTGTGGTTTCAGCCACTCACCCACGTCACCGAATTGTTCTTACTTATCTATAACACCGTACAATAATTTTAGTCAATGTCGCCATTAACCTCAAGTATTGTGGGTGGGCATTATAACAAACCAATCCAAATTTGCAAGACTTTTTAAAAAAATTATGTGAGAATAATTGCAGCACCTTGGCAATGGCACCATGCCTACCTATAACCCAGTCGCTGTTTATGGCTCATTCGTTATGTGATAATCTGTTTGAAAGTAATGATTAAAAAAACCACTTAAACAATCCTTTATGAGGATTGATAACCAGCCTGTGAGAATCTTATGTCAACCCCTGCTACCCTTGCCCCTATTTTAGAACCCAGCATGACACTGCGCCCCACTGTATTGTGTTTTTCGGGGTTAGATCCATCAGGCGGCGCAGGCTTGCAAGCGGATATTGAGTCGATTGGGCAAGCAGGGAGTCATGCAGCGATTGCTTGTACTGCAGTGACCGTTCAAAGTTCACAGCAAGTTTTTGGGTTTGAGGCATGCGCAAATGAACTGGTAAAGGCGCAAGCACTGGCGGTGCTCAATGATTTGCCTGTCAAAGCCATCAAGTCGGGGATGCTTGGCACCACTGACAATATTGCAATGCTCGCGCAGCTTTTCACCGATGGCAGTATTGCAACAGGTACGCCGTATGTGCTTGACCCGGTACTGGTGGCCAACAGTGGCGGTGCGTTAGGCGACAAAGACACCTTGGTGACTGCCTTTGCTCAGTTGACGCCTTTTGCGACCCTGATGACCCCCAACAGCATTGAACTGCGTGATTTGACAGGCATCGATAATCTACACGCCGCCGCCAAAGATTTGTGTCAACAAGGTGCGAAAGCAGTGCTAGTCAAGACGTCTCACGATAGCCAAGCCTCTGGTATCGAGCAGCATTTATACGCTAATGACAACCAAACCTGCCGACTGGCATACCAAGCGATTTTGCCAAGACTGGCAGGTGAATATCATGGCTCAGGCTGTAGTCTGGCAAGTTATATCGCAGGTCGCTTGGCACTGGGTGACAAGCTTGTGACAGCGGTACAATGCGCAGATATTTGGACGCAACACGTGCTCAAAGTTGCTGACATTGTCCACCCTCATGGTCAACGAATTCCCAAGCGCTTTCATTACACTTCAATGCTAGGTTAGGCAAGCTAGTATGGGGTTATTATTGGAGTGGTCGATTGTCAAGACGTTGCTATTACAGCTAGGTGTTATCGCCCATTTTCTCATCACGCTTTGGCTAGTTGTGCGAGTTATTCAACAGCAGCGCCACCAAAGCGTGGCCATTGCTTGGATTGCGGTGTTATTTGCCCTGCCTGTTATCGGCATCATCGGTTATATGTTATTTGGTGAAATCAATATTGGACACCAGTACCGTAAGCGCAGTTTGATGGCGCAAAAATTACTGCGTGACTTTGCCAACGCTCAGCATATCGATTTTAATGAAATTTCCAAAAATTTAGACACCGAAGCACGGCAACTGAGCAATATCGCCCTACTAAAAACTGGGCTTGGCGTGTATGACCATCATACGCTAACGCTGATGACAGACGCTGATGCTATTTTTGCCAGTTTATTAGCCGATATCCGTGCGGCAAACACGATGATTTTGCTAGAGTTTTATATTGTGTCGCCACAAGGTCGGGTGATTGAGTTATTGGAAGCCTTGATGGAGGCTACCCAGCGCGGCGTATCCGTGCATTTGCTCGCTGATAGCGTTGGCAGTCATGCGTTTTTTCGCAGTTCGTGGGTAAACAAACTCAAAGATGCTGGTGTCTTTGTGCATGAGTCGTTGCCCGTAGGCTTGTTCAAAACTATTGTCAAACGTATTGATATCCGCAATCATCGTAAGCTGGCTATTTTTGACAATTGCTATGGCTATACGGGAAGTTTTAATTTAATCGACCCCGATTTTTTCAAACAAAACGAGCATGTGGGCAAATGGATTGATGTCATGATACGGGTGGAAGGTCATGATACTGTCAATTCGGTGAAAGCCATGTCACTAGTCACGACCACGGATATCAGCGCAGAAACCAACGCCAATTTTTCCGGCCTTGAGAAAATCGTTAATCGCTTTACCAAGTCGTTCTATACCGAGTCGCTGTATATTGACACCTCAAAGCTGCATCATCACAAATTACAACGCGTGGCTAACTCTCGCAGGGTAGGTCAAAACGCTAACACTGGTGCCCCTAAGCCGCCCCTGCTGAACATTTTGCCACTGCAAAGCAACCTACAAGCCTACCCATCGGTGAGTCAAGTCAGTTTGCAGCTGATTCCATCGGCGCCAGAATTAACCGGGCACGTCATCTACGAAACTTTGGTGTGTGCGATTTTTGCTGCCAAAAAACAAGTGGTTATTACCACGCCTTATTTTGTGCCAGATGATGCGCTGCTGCTTGCCATCACTACCGCTGCCAAGCGTGGGGTTAAGGTTATTTTAAATGTACCCAAAAAAGTAGATTCTCTGTTGGTGCGGTTTGCTTCACAGGCTTATTTTGAGCCGCTGTTGTCCGCAGGGGTGCAGATTTATTTGTTCAATGCAGGCTTGCTACATGCCAAGATTTTGTGCGTGGATGATGATTATTGCTTATTTGGTACCGTCAATATGGATATGCGCAGTTTTTATCTGAATATGGAGGTGAGTATGGCGATTTATAATCGTACCATGACCCAGCAAATGCTCACTTGCCAGCATGAATACTTGCAACAAAGTGAGCCATTACAGCGCGATGGGTGGCAGCAGCGTAGCTTTGGGGCAAAATTCTTGGACAACGCTATTCGCCTGTTTAGCCCACTACTTTAGAGCTTAATCATTTAATCGTCGTTTGGGAAACACTAGAGGGTTAATAGATAAACACCTACGGTTTGCACCAAGGTTTCTAGCAAAATAATCAAGAAAAAACCCAGCATAGGTGCCAAATCAAGCATGCCTGTGGCAGGTAATACTTTGCGAAACGGCTGAATAATTGGCTCACTAAGCAGGGTAAGCAGTCCAAAAATTGCTGGCATTTTTTGGGTAAAAAGCATCACCCAGCCCCCGATAAACGAGCCAATAATGATGTACTGACACATTCTTAAAAAATCAATCAGCAAGGTCACCGCCGCCACAAAAAACATCATGACAGGTGAAAAATGCCGCGATAGATAATCAACCATGGCTAAGTTCACCTCTGGCATATAAAACAGCCCAATATTTTGACTATCAATACGCATCATGCCAAGCACGCCCCAAATAAAAATCATCCGCAGCAAAAATAGCAGCATCAGACTTGCGGTATTGATTCTGCCATCGCCAAGGGTTGGGAAAATACGTCCAAACACATCGACAATGCGTGTCATACGATAAATGGGTTTGGCAAACGCATCTTTTGCAGTAATGCCAGCAAACTGCAGCATAAATCGAAAGAAAACCAGTATCATCGCCGCCGCGATGACGATATCAAACAACCCTGCCAAAAGATTAGTCATGCCCTGTTTTTATCCTTATTTGCTGCTTACACACTTGTTAACGATAAGCCGTTAAGATAGTCAATTAAAATTTGCTGTTGTAGCCAATGTTATAGCCAAATCGAGTTATTTGCCAAACGCTTGGCTTAGCTCACGCGAGCGCTGCTCACACGCTAGCATGGCATCGGCAATAATTTGATGCATTTTTTTGTCATCCATCACTTCAATTGCCGCTTGGGTAGTCCCATTGGGCGAGGTCACTTTGCGACGCAGGTCAGCTGGCGTATCATGACTGGTCAATGCCATTTGCGCTGAGCCCAGTGCCGTTTGCATTGCCAAAGCCGTTGCTTGGGTTTGGGTCAGCCCCAATTTTTCACCCGTGGCAATCATATTTTCTAACATATAAAAGAAATACGCAGGCGCTGACCCTGAGATAGCAGTCACGGCGTGCAGTAGCTCTTCGTCATCTACCCATAAAACCAGTCCTGCCGCGGACATCACTTGCTGCGCAAGTTGCCGCTCCGCCTCGCTCACCGCTGCTGTCGCGTACAAGCCTGTGGCACCCATTTGAATCATCGCAGGGGTATTTGGCATCGCTCGGACTAGTTTGACTTGCGGCCCCAACCATTCGGCTAAACTATCGGTAGCAATCCCTGCGGCAATTGAAATAACCACTTGCTCGCCCCAGCTGTCTTTGACTGGCAGTAACACATCTTTAATGACCTGTGGTTTGACGGCTAGCACGACCACATCGGCTTTTTCAATGGCGTGCTTGGTATCGTCGATGTTGCTCGCATTGTAAGTATTTAACCCTTTGGCTTGAAAATCCGCTAACTTCTCGGAATCGGTTTCAACCACATGCAATAGGCTACTTGGCTGACCTTTTGCTAATAGCCCTGCGATAAGTGCCGATGCCATATTACCGCCACCAATAAATGCGATATTAAGAGAAGTTGTGGTTGCCATAGATGTCCTTTGTAGTCATTTTTTGTGGGGTGACGAAAGCAGTTAGACGAAAGCAGTTAAAGGGTTCGCCCTCGCTACTATTCGCAAATAAGTCTACCATACCTACTGCAAATTTTGATGACAAATTTACAGCGTAAATTGGTGTATATGGCGCAAATTCAAGGGATTATTGGCAGTTTGATAGTCTCAGTTTATGACAGTCTTAAATCAATGAGATTCACTATCAAGACTGTCTGTCCAAACCAATTGCCACGGACAAGGCGCTTGGATAGCCAAATTCAGCTCATCGGCATCTGCCAGCCAAACACTGATATTTGGCAATAACAAAGCGAACCGTTTTGGTATTTGAGATGCCGTGAGCGCCTTTTCTTCGTCGTCCTCCAGGATGACCACTTTGGCAAATTGTCGCTCCCAGCTAGGAATATCAAATCGTTGGCACAGTTTTTTAAACGATTGATGAAACGATTGTGACAATAATTGAAAAGACTCATTTGGCAACACGGCTCTGCTAGCAAGCGCCAATTCTAGAGATAGCTCCACAGATAATCCCACATCGTCAGCCAAATTGGCTAATACCTTGTTATCTGACTTGCCATGAATCGCCTTCACATAATCGGCATCAAGGCGGTATAACGTATCGCGGTATTTTCTAATTTCAATCCCCTGCCACTGCAAAATGGCTTGCTGGTCTGTTTGCGCTGATTGTAGTAACTGCTCAATTTGTACAATCCATTGCCGCGTGGGGGCAAATTTTTGTGAGCCTTTGACCCAATGATGCAATAGGTTAAAGCGTCTTGCTTGGCTCAATGATTTTAGATTGGGGATATGCAAACATTGCTGATGACTTGTCCAGCCATTTGAGCACTGGCATAGCGCCAAATCTTGTTGATACTGCTCCTCGACTATACGCTGCGCTTCGGTTAGATTTTGCTGAGTGCGGGTGATATTTTGCACTACTTTATGAAAGCGCTCATCAAGGAGCGGCAAAATCTGATTACGTAAAAAAGCGCGCTGATTAGCTACGCCAAAATTGGTAGGATCATTGACATAAGGGATATGTTGCGCCGCTACAAAGTCGCTAATCTCATCACGCGTTACCCCAAGCAACGGACGCCATAACCAAATGGGTTTGCCAAATTCGTGTTGCACCCCAAACGCCGTCATCCCTGTCAGCCCTGCCAACCCTGTTCCTTGGCATAGGTTCATCAACAAGGTTTCCACCTGATCGTTAGCGTGATGCGCCAAGGCAACAATGGCATTTTCGCCTGCAATCTGTATGATGGCACGATAGCGAGCGGTTCTGGCTTGTTGTTCATTGATTTGTTGTTCATTGGCTTGTTGTGTGCTGGCTTGTTGTTCATGGCTGATTATGCTATCGGCGGCATAAACTTGCTGCGATTGCCACTCGATACAAACGCTGTCATAGTCGATGTGGTACTTGTGGCAATAGCCTTCTACGAGTTGTTGCCAGTCATCACTGATTTTTTGCAATTTATGGTTGATATGAATGACATGAATCGGTAATTGTAGCTGCTGACAGGCGAACAGTAATGCCATCGAGTCTCGCCCGCCACTGCACGCAATATAAATTTTAGTGGCAACCTTGGGGTGCGTTTTGATATGGGTTTGATAACTTTGTTTAATCGCTTCAATGACAGGTGACATATGGACAGATGACATAGGGATAGAAGACACAGTGCTCAAGCTCATACGGCAAGAGAAAAACAGTGGGATAAGACAAATGGGATAAAATAATGGGCGCCTCAATAAACGCCCATGGGTCATTAAAATGGGTTAAATCACTGACAATCAAGCAGAGGCTTTTGGTAAGGACAGCGTAGAATTAAAGCTCATCAATTTTTCATAGCGTTGTTGCAGACGCGTTTGCTCATCCAGCTTTATAAGCAACGCTAGCTGTTGCTCAAGCGTGGCTTTAAGGTTGGTCATAGCGACATCACTGTTGATATGCGCGCCCTCGCCTTCCCCAATGACTTCATCAATCAAGCCAAGAGATTTTAAATTTGCTGCACTGAGTTTCAGCGCCTCACTGGCTTGGGGCGCTTTTTCAGCCGTTTTCCACAAAATCGATGCACAACCTTCAGGCGAAATCACCGAATAAATGCTGTTTTCTAGCATATTGATACGATCAGCGACGCCAATCGCCAGTGCACCGCCTGACCCCCCTTCACCAATTACCGTGGCAATCACAGGGACGTTCAATGATGAAAATACCGCAATACTTTGGGCAATCGCTTGCGCTTGACCACGCTCTTCTGCACCCACGCCAGGATATGCGCCTTGGGTATCGATAAAGGTCAGCACCGGCAATTTAAACCGTTCTGCCATTTGCACCAGTCTAACTACTTTGCGGTAGCCTTCTGGGTTCGCCATACCAAAATTGTATTCAATACGCTCACGGGTGCTGCGACCGCGATGTTGACCAATCAGCATGACAGGCTGGTCGTTAAACATCGCCATGCCCCCCAAAATCGCTTTGTCATCGGCATACGCGCGATCCCCTTGCAGCACATCAAATTCCGTGAACAGCTGGTTGGCATAATCCAAAAATAATGGTCGTTTTGCATGACGTGCAAGCTGTACTTTTTCCCAGACACTCATTGTCGTTATTCCCTTGTTTTATTGCGACTGTTGTCATCTTAATATCGTATGACAGACCTAAGCTCTTAATTTAAAATTTAAAAATTTGCTTAGCTATTTACTTAGCTGTTTATCTAACTATTTACTTACCCAATAGCTGGCTCATAAGTGGCAACGGATAAGCTCATGCCCCACTTTTGCCAAATATCAATTTCATCTTGCAAATCTGATAGCACAAGACTTGCGTTATCATCGGCTAAATTTACCGAAACTTCCCAAGTATGGTTATCTTTAGCCGCTAGCTGAATCGGTAGCGTATCATGTTTGCTACGGCTGTGATGCACCAGTACCGCTAGGCGTAAAATCAGGGTTAAATACACCAGATTGTCACCGCCGACCATTTTGACTTCATCATAACTATCAGGTTTTAATTTACGGCGATGATGCATCACTAGCTGCGACAAGCGTGTTTTATCGACTTGTGAGAACCCATCAATATCCGAATTTTCCAGCAAATAGGCACTGTGCCTGTGATAGCTACTATGGCTGATGGCAAGACCAATTTCATATAAATAGGCACCACGGCGAAGTAAATCCGCGTCTTCTTCATCAAGCCCCAAGCGGTTTTTCACTTGGTCAAACAGCTGCTGCGCGGTACCTACCACACGTTTTGCTTGTTTTCTATCCACCGAATAACGCGTCATCAAGGCTTGTACACTGCGATCGCGCACATCTTCACTGGCAAAACGCCCAAGCATGTCATACATGACGCCTTCACGCAGCGCACCATCTGAATAAGAGATGGTATCAATGCCCAAAACATTCATCGCTGCCAACAGCACCGCGACGCCAGCCGGCAACACTGCCTTACGGGTGTCTTTAATGTCGGCAAAATCAATATTGTCGATATGCTTTGCTTTAATCAGTAATTTTTGGATTTCTTTGACACCGCTGTAGGTCACACGAGCATTTTCATCGGCAAGTCCAAGTTGCACCAAAATTTGATTGACCGCTTTAATCGTGCCACTTGAGCCCGTGACACTGTCCCAACCCGTTTTTTGGTACAAACGACTAATACCCAGCACTTCTTTTCTCGCCGCAGCAATCGCTTTTTCAAACGCTTTCTCGGTGATGGCGCCGTCAGTAAAATAGGATTTGGTAAAGGCAACACAGCCCATCTGTAGGCTTTCGGTCAAAATCGGGTCAAAGCCTTTACCAATAATAAACTCCGTCGACCCACCCCCAATATCAATCACCAAGCGTTTATCGGTACTGGCATTGGTATGAGAAACTCCCAAATAAATTAGACGGGCTTCTTCTCGCCCAGCAATGACTTCTAAGGGTTTGGGTAAAATTAAATTGGCTTGTCGAATAAATTCATCCGCATTCTTGGCTTGGCGCAGGGCATTGGTAGCCACAATCCGTAACCGCTGTGGGGAAACAGCGTCTAGTCGTCCAACAAAACGGGTCAAACAATCCAGCCCGCGTTTTTGTGCCTCAAGCGACAAATAGTTGTTTTCATCAAGTCCAGCGGCAAGCTGCACTTTTTCTGACATTGATGCTAATTTGCGTACTTCCCCATGGTCTAACCGCGCGATGGCAAGATGAAAGCTATTTGAGCCAATATCAATGGCGGCCATAAGTTCGTTGTTAGCAAGTAAGTCAGGCATATTTCACTTAGTGTTGGTTAAAGTCAATAATTCGATTAGACACCATTTTACGCATTTTCACCCCTGAGTAAAAGCCATTTTATTGCAACTGCCATTTTCGCCTCCCCCCATGCCTGTCCATTGATGAAAAAAATTGACTTTAATATTTTCCAAAAACTTCTATCGTTACAATCATTTAGATACGATTAGTTAGATACCATTAATGTTTCTTATCATAACTATCAAAACAATTAACCATACCCATACCCTGTTTTGGGGTTGTGTTATGCTAAGATGACCCTATCATAATAAGCACAATAAAGTAATTTGCCGTTGGGTGTCTGTTTAATAGATTTCACTATCCTATCATTGTTTCTATCACTTCAATGTTTCTATCACTGTTTGATTGTATCCAATATTAAGATTTTTTTATTAGGCAAAAACAAGCACTGGGCAAAAACAAGCGTTTGGGTCATTACTTAACCGTAATCCAAAACCTAACAGTTAACAACATCAACACGTAGGAGTTACTATGTCTTCAGTTATTCATGCCGATGAAGGTACGTTTGAAAAAGCAGTACTACAATCAGATACCCCAGTATTGGTCGATTTTTGGGCAACTTGGTGTGGTCCATGTAAAGCCATCGCCCCTGTATTAGACGAGCTTTCCTCAGAATTTGAGGGTAAAGCGCGAATCGTTAAAATCGACGTTGACCAAAATCCAAACCTAGCCGCACAATATGGTATCCGTAGTATCCCTACCTTATTTATGTTCAAAAACGGTGAAAAAGTGGATGCCACTATGGGCATGCAACCAAAAGCCCAATTGACTGCCCTTATCAACAAACACTTATAATCGCTAGGGTAAGAATCACTAGCGTAGGTTAAATTGAATTTTTATATTGGTAACGGTGTCTTTTTTGATAGTTACCAATAAGATTCGCCGCGATTTTGATACTTGTAAGTAAAAAAATCGCGGTTTTTTATGTCGATACATTGACAAATGAATATGTCAAGTCGTATAGTGTGTTTCACAAAATAACTATCTTATCGATATGCTTAACGTCACGTTAGCAGGCATCTACTATTATTTAGTCTAGTATTTGGTATTGTCTGTTTGCAACGCTCAGTTAATCATTTCAAACGTTTCTAGTTTTTTCTCTTTATATTCTCTTCACTCCCTACTGTCTTAAAACGATGCAGCGCCTTTGCTCAACTCACGTTTTGAGGTGGTTCAAAATTAGTTATTGATGATTTACCTATGAATTTGACTGAACTCAAAAAAAAATCGATTGCTGAATTGTTGTTGATTAGCGAGCAAATGGGTCTAGAAAACATGGCCCGTAGTCGCAAACAAGATATCATTTTTGCCATTTTAAAAACCCACGCCCGAAACGGTGAAGCTATCTATGGGGATGGCGTGCTTGAGATTTTGCCCGATGGCTTTGGTTTTTTACGTTCGTCGGAAGGCTCTTACCTAGCAGGTCCCGATGATATCTATGTGAGTCCGAGCCAAATTCGCCGTTTCAATCTCAAGACGGGTGACTCAATCGCAGGGACGATTCGCCCACCCAAGGATTCCGAGCGCTATTTTGCCCTATTAAAAGTCAACGAAATCAACTTCGACACCCCAGACCGCTCTCGCCACAAACTGATTTTTGAAAACTTAACCCCTCTTTTTCCCACCCAGCAGCTTCGCTTAGAACTTGGTAATGGTACCACAGAAGACTTAACGGGTCGTATCATTGACTTGATTGCCCCGATTGGTAAAGGTCAACGCTCAATTATTGTCGCTCCACCAAAAGCAGGTAAAACCGTACTGCTACAATCTATTGCGCAATCCATCACCAAAAACAATCCAGAATGTTATCTCATCGTGCTGCTCATTGACGAGCGTCCTGAAGAAGTGACCGAGATGCAGCGTACGGTGCGTGGTGAAGTGGTCGCATCGACCTTTGATGAGCCGCCAACCCGTCACGTACAAGTCGCCGAAATGGTGATTGAAAAAGCCAAACGCTTGGTTGAGCACAAACAAGACGTGGTGATTTTACTTGACTCCATCACACGCCTTGCCCGCGCTTACAATACTGTGTTGCCTTCATCGGGTAAAGTATTGACTGGCGGGGTGGATGCCAATGCCCTAGAACGCCCAAAACGCTTTTTTGGTGCCGCGCGTAATGTCGAAGAAGGCGGTAGCTTGACCATTATTTCAACCGCTTTGATTGACACAGGCAGTACCATGGATAAGGTAATTTATGAGGAGTTTAAGGGGACAGGTAACCAAGAAATTACCCTTGAGCGAGACATTGCCGAAAAACGGGTATTCCCTGCCATCAATATCAAAAAATCGGGCACTCGCCGCGAAGAGCGGTTGATGGATGAGGCGATGCTACGCAAAGTATGGATTCTGCGCAAACTGCTACACCCCATGGATGAACTACAAGCCACTGAGTTTTTGCTAGAAAAACTTAAAGACTCAAAAACCAATGATGAATTCTTTGAGCAAATGACGCGTAAAGATAAATCTTAATTGTGTTAACTCCTAATCGTTTTAATTAGCTGACTTATAAAAATAAAAAAGCTCAACCTAGTGTTGAGCTTTTTGTTGGTGTCTTTTTTATTGGCGTCCTTTGGGCTTAAATCGCACCGCTACTTAAATTGCACCACTAAAAGTATCGCATTGGTTGATATCACCCGATTTTAGACCGCGTGAAAACCACGTCATACGTTGTTGACTGGTACCATGGGTAAAGCTATCAGGCACCGCTGCTCGACCACTGGCTTGGGCTAAACGGTCATCACCGATTTGCTGCGCCGCATTAATCGCTTCTTCAATATCGCCTTGCTCTAAGAATTGAACACGTTGTTGGTTACGGTTTGCCCAAACACCGGCAAAACAGTCCGCTTGTAGCTCTTGACGCACTGATAAATTGTTGGCTTGTGCTTCAGTGGCACGGCGACTGGCTTCATCTACTTTTTGGCTAATACCTAACTGATTTTGTACATGGTGACCCACCTCGTGAGCAATCACATAAGCCTGTGCAAAGTCACCTGCTTTACCTTGGTTTTGTGCATCACCTGAGCCATTTTGGTCACCTGTAATACCCAATTTTTGGCGCATTTCTTGGAAAAAACTGGTATCAAGATAGACGCGTTGGTCTGCAGGGCAATAGAAAGGGCCTGTGGCTGAAGAAGCGTTACCACAACCTGAACGTACCATACCATTAAATAATACTAATTTAGGCTGTTGGTATTGCATATTGTTTTCACTAAAAATTTGACCCCAAACTTCTTCCGTGTCTTTTAATACCACTGAGGCGAATTTTTGGTCGCGGTCGGCCGTTTGCTGGTCAAGGGTTTGTTGCCCGCTACTATTTCCACCTGTGATTGCAGAACCTGTTTGCATAGCAGTCATAGGATTCATACCAAACACTAGCCACAAAATCAACCCAATGATAATACTACCAATACCGCCGCCTACAGCTTTACCGCCGCTGACCAGTACATTTGAACTACCGCCACGATCTTCCCACTTCATACCACTACCTCCTCAAATCTCGTCTTGCTTTTATAATATGCTTATTTTGGCATTGTAGCATTTTGCCTAAAAATTACTGTGTGAAATCGTAGTTTTATACAGATTTTTGAAAATAAACCCTAATAATATGCAACTAATGTAACTTATCTACCCATCAAAGCCTTAGAAATCTCATTAAGATTAAGCAATTATCACCATAAAAAATTATTTTTTAACTATATCCAATAGACCGCTAAAACAAAAAAATTGTAAATTTACAAAAATAAAGATATCTTTGCCATATTTTTATGCGTATAATACGTCATTTTCTGCGAAAAGCTAAAAAAGATATCTTTTTCGTGCGATATCAATAAATCTAAAAAGTTGTATTTGTGATTGCGGTGTTATTTTGTTACAACCTTTTATCAGATTTATTATATTTTTTTATGCGAAAGTTATTCTATCTTGACTAAGTTTCCGCTACAATATTGCCAGTTTCATGTCCCGTGTGTCTTTAATTCTAAATAAACTCTTTATTTAGAGTATCGTCGAGTGAATACGGGGTTATTTTCTTTAGGAGAACACGTAATGAACGTTAAATTAATCGCTGTATCGAGTTTAGTTGCTGCATCTTTAGCTATGACTGCATGTAGCAAAAAAGAAGAAGCTGCACCAGCTGCTGCCTCTACAACTGCTTCAACTACAGTTGCTTCATCAACTACTACTACCACTGTTGAAGCTTCTGCACCAGCAGTAACTGCATCTGCTGCAACTGTTAACGCTTCTACTGTTGTAGTAGAAACTGCATCTGCTGCTGCACCAGCTTCTGCTGTTGCTGATGCTGCTAACCAAGTTGCTGATGCTGCCGCTTCTGCTGCTGCAACTGTTGCTGACGCTTCTGCATCTGCTGCAAAATAATCAGTTTTTTAAACTGAACAAAAAGGAAACCCGAGCGGTTTCCTTTTTTTATGTTTAAAGATTTTATGGTTAAAGATTTTGTATGGCACAAAATTTTTCACATTATTTTTTAACATCATCTAGACACTAAAAAAGTGGGTCAATTGCCCACTTTTTCAGCTACCTGGCTTTGTTAGCTAGCTGATTTTTTAACTAATTAATTTTTTAGTTAATTCACTTTATTGTTTAACAGGGGTAGCCGGTATAAACTGCGCTTGGTTGATATCCGTGCCGTTGGCTTGATGCTGGGTTTTTAATGATTTTGCTACTTCTGGCGGCATGTAATTCTCATCATGCTTTGCTAGTACCTCGCTTGCTACAAAGGTATTGCCTTCAAGCGAACCTGTGGCTACCACGCCCGAACCTTCGGCGAATAAATCTGGCAAAATGCCTTTATAAGATACCGGTACGGTGGATTTAAAATCGGTGATTTTAAATTTGACATTGAGCGGGTCTGTGCTATCTCGCTCGACACTACCACGCACGACCATACCTCCTGCTCGGATACGGGTATCTTCAGGTGCTTTGCCTTGACTAATGGCTGTGGGGTCAAAATAATAGTCAGTTTGTTGTCCCACCGCATAAATCACAAGAACGACGGCAATGATTGCGCCAAATAAGGTTGCCATCACCCACATTAATTTTTTTTGTCGAACTTTATTCATCGCTTTTTTTCATCTCACTTTTGATGAACCACACCCTATGGGGCTACTTGTCTATTATAACACCGATTAGGCCGATAGATACTATTATCCGCTGCGCTTAGCGGTACGCTGATGACGCTGTTGTTGGCGCGCCTGCTGGGTAGTGATATCTCGGTAGGTCGCTTTACGCTGACTACGACTAAAAAAGACAAGCGCGACAATGCCTAGTAAGGTTAGTAGCCAAGTTGACCATACATAGCTACCATGCCCACCCATGGCGATAAACTCGGCAACATTATGAAAATACGGGCTCATTGGTGACCTCAGATTTGGATTTAGGTTTAGAGAATGGATTGATGCCATAGAATTAAAGCTATCGCTAGTTAAATGGCGACAACTTTAGCTAGGATAAGCTTAGCAATAATACTTTAACGATATAGCCGTTTGCATTCATCAATCACCCACTGCTTGCTACTTTCGCGTTGCAAAATCAAGGTGTTGGTACGATAGATGGTCAGCGCAGCCACCAAAAAATAACTGCCTAACATCATCAGCAACAACGGCATATACATATCAGGCGGCATTTTTGGACGCTCAGTTACGGTAAATGTCGAGCCTTGGTGTAGGGTGTTCCACCAGTTGACAGAATATTTGATAATCGGCAAATTAACCGCACCGACAATCGATAAAATCGCCGCCGCTTTACCACGACTGGCGGTATGTTCAAATGCGGCAAATAGTGCCATCACGCCTGCGTACAAAAACGCCAAAATCAGCATAGAAGTCAGACGCGCATCCCATACCCAGTATGTGCCCCAGGTAGGCTTTGCCCAAATCGAGCCTGTAAGTAGACTTAACACACAAAGCATAAAGCCAATCGGCGCAATCGCTTGGGCAACCAAATTGGCGGTTTTAATTTTCCAGACCAAAAAAATCACCCCCAAAATTGCCATACCCAAATAAATTGACATGGCCAGACTGGCAGTGGGGACATGGATAAAGATAATACGATAGCTATTGCCTTGCAAATAGTCGGGTGGCGCAAACGCTAATCCCCAAACGGCACCCACCGCTAATAGCAGCGCAGCAATAACAGCTAAATATTTCACCCAAGGGGCAAAAATACGATAAAACTCTTTGGTGCCAACAGTTTTAAGAAACCCTTGCCAAAGGCGAGAAAAAAAGCCAGTTTTGCCAACGTTTGGGGTAATTTCTGCCATGGAATGCGCCTTGCTTTTTTTTCTAAAATGAATGTAAGCCATCAACAATAAGATATTTGTTCGCTTATTTTACTGGTATTTGGGGATTTTTTCATCTAAAAATCATCAGCTTAACCAAGCCAGTTTTAATGAAAATGCAATCACAAAAGGCGTGACGATGACTGCCAAAATACTGCCCGCCAGTAATAGGGCTAAAATCGGATAACCGTTAAGCCCCATGGCAAATTGCCCCACTGCCCCCGTGGCAAAAATCAGCACAGGGAGCTGCATCGGTAACGAAATCAATGGCACTAACACCGCGCCGTTTTTTAGCGATACTGTCAAGCTACTGGCAATCGCTGATAAGCATAGCAAAATCGGACTGCCGACCAAAATAGAAGCACTCAGGGCAATGGCTGCTTGGCTGGTCAAGCCAAAAAGCGGCATCGCCAAAAATGCGAGCAGACACACTATCCCCGCACTGGTCAGCCAATGCACGATGAGCCGTACTAGTACCCAGGTGGGAATCGAGGCACGAGCGACAACCAATTGCGCCAGTGTGCCGTTATCGAGCGCTGGGCGAAATAAGTTTTCCATACCCATAATCAGCGACAATAACGCTGCAATCCATACCGCAGGCACGCCCAGTTGCTGCAATAATTTTGGCTCCGTGCCCATCGCCAGTGGAAATAAGGTGATGATAATTAAAAACAACACCAGTGGATATAACCACTGCACTTTGTTTTGCTGCTTGATTTGCCATTCACGTTGCCACAGGGCAGAAAAATCAATCATTGCAGTTGCCCCTAAACCATATACAAGGTTAAATCTAATTGCTTGTTGGCGACGGCGACAGTTTGGTGACTGGTCATGAGCACTGCCCCGCCGCGCTGAACGAATGTCTGCATCAAGTGTTCAATTTTGGCAATCATATTGACATCAAGCGCGGTCAGCGGCTCATCAAGTAGCCAGCAAGGAAATTGCGCTACATACTCAAGCGCAAACAGCAAGCGTGCCAGACCCACGCGGCGCGTCTGCCCTGCCGAGAGTTGATAGCAGTTGATTTTCTCATAACCTGCTAACCCAACCCAATCGAGTGCTTGCTCAAGTTCCTCTGCGCTTGGCTTGATGCCATACAAGGCTAACAAAAATCGCAAATTTTGCTCAACGGTGAGTTGCAAATGAATACCCAATTGGTGCGCCACATAAAATGGCTGCACAGGTAGTCCTGCCTTGCCCTGCCAGCTGATATCACCGGTCAAAACAGGAATCAACCCTGCAAGCTGCATCAAAAATGTGGTTTTTCCGGTGCCATTTTCACCCACCAAATGACAAATATCGCCACGGTTTAGCACCAAATTCACCGCCTCACACAGCGGAAATTCGCCACGTTGTATGGTGATGTTTTGACAGTTTAGCAGCGAACTGGTCGCCGAGATAGGCATAGCAGTGGGTGTTGGATTTGGCATAACATTGGTTAAAATTTGCAAGTCATTAAATAGATAACAGGTTAAATTGATAAATCGTGGCCTTATACCCATTGTATAGATAATTGGCCAAAGTTGTGTAGAAAGCTTATTATATACTAACTTGCGACAGGTCTTTGCTATTATCAATATAAAGTATCCATATAAAGCTTGGTAGTAGCGTCAAAGTTTTGCCAACCTGTTTGTTAATTTTTTTGTTTTTTAACTGTTCTGCTTTTCGTTTTTCTTTCTATTTTTAGCTATTTTTTCTTGGGTAAGTGAAATCAATGTCCAAAAATCCGAAGCGTTTATGGCAACGCCTAAAACTGTTCTTTACTGCTGAAAAATCAGCGCTACTCCCTGTAGCCGATAAAACAACTGACTCTTCTGGTCAGTGTGCTGAGACAAACGAGCATACCGATGCTACTGGCTATCAGCCTTTTGCCAAAAACCCGGTCAATGCAGCTTTTGATGAGCATAGCCATTCACGAGATGAACCGATGTTAGCCAGTGAGGCACCTGAGTCAGATGACGAATTAGAGCTACAACCGATTACCCCCGATGACATAGAGCATATCTTAGCCAGTATGGGTTATCAATTTATGTATCACCCGGCTAGCGAACAAGATGAGCAAAGCATTCATCATTATACGATGCAAGTGTCGGATAAAGAGCGGCATTGGGGTTGTATGATTCGTTTTTTTAGTGAGCAGCAATTGATTGCGGTGTACAGTATTTATCCTACTGCGATTGCTGAAGCCAATCGCCCCGAGATGCTCGCCATGCTGGCTTATCTGAATTATGATTTGATGATTGGCAATTTAGAAATGGATGTGATGGACGGCGAGCTGCGCTTTAAGACGTCGCTTGATTTGGAGGTGACGGGGCTGAGCGAGCTAATTATGAGTTATTTGCTACAGAGTAATTTCTCGTTGTTTTCACGGCTGTATGACACCATTCGCGAGATGATTGAGCAGCCGCATACTACGCACGATTTGCAAGGTGCTGTAGACAAACTGATTGACTCTCAGCAAGCGCGCAATTTTTTCTTAGCATCTGATGCCATTCAATAACACGCGGTCGATATAAAAAAGGCGATGACATGCATTCATCGCCTTTTTTATGACATAGTAAAAGCTGCTACAACATGGCAGCGACTTCCGCGCCTTCACGAATGGCACGTTTGGCGTCCAATTCACCTGCCAATTTTGCCCCACCAATCAAGTGATATTGGGCTGTCAAGTCATCACCCACGGCAGGCATTAAGTCATTGACCGATTCTTGCCCCGCGCAAATAACGATACTATCAACGCGCAATAATTGGCTGTGACCGTCTGGGTTAGTAATCCAAATGCCTTCATTGGTAATTTTCTCATAGCCAATGCCGCTCACCTGTTTGACGCCATGCTTGTTGATATGAGCACGGTGCACCCAGCCTGAGGTTTTATTGAGACCTGCCCCCAAGCGACCTTTTTTACGCTGCATCAAATACACTTCACGGGTCGGGGTAATGGGCTCTGGTTTTACCAGTCCACCTTCGCTGTCATAGTGTGCGTTGGTGTCTACGCCCCACTCACGTTTCCATGAGTCTACGCTTTGCGGATGGGGTTGATAAATCACGTTACCTTGGGCATCTTTTTCAAACGGTTTAACATGGGTGGAGGTCAAATATTCGCTGACATCAAAGCCAATTCCGCCTGCACCGATCACCGCGACTCGCTTACCTGCAACTTTTTGACCCGATAGCAACTCGGCATAGCTCATCACTTGCGGCAACTCTACCCCTTTAAAGTCAAGCGCCCGTGGCACAACGCCTGTGGCAATAATCACATCATCAAACTGACCTGACTCTAGTTCCTCTTTGCTGACTTTGTGATTGAGCTTAAGTTCAATGCCTAAGCTGTCCACCAAATTGGTAAAGTAACGGATGGTCTCAAAGAACTCTTCTTTACCTGGAATCACTTTGGCATAGTTAAACTGTCCGCCGATTTTATCCTGTGCTTCAAACAAGGTGACCTGATGACCGCGTTTGGCGGCGACCGTCGCCGCTGATAAGCCTGCCATGCCCGCGCCCACTACGGCAATTTTTTTGGCTTTTTTGGCAGGTATATAGACCAGTTCGGTTTCATAACAGGCTTGGGGGTTGACTAGACAGGTTGAGCGTTTATTGTCAAATGTATGATCTAAACACGCTTGGTTACAGCCGATACAAGTATTAATCAGATGGGTCTGCCCAAGGCTGGCTTTTGTTACCCAATCTGGGTCTGCCAAGAACGGACGCGCCATTTGTACCAAGTCAGCTTGGTTATCTGCTAGCAGCTGCTCGGCAGTCTCTGGCATATTGACACGGTTGGCTGCAATCACAGGAATAGTCACGTGGCGTTTGACTTCAGCAATCACATCAGCAAACGCTGCGCGTGGCACTGACGTGACGATAGTGGGAACACGCGCTTCATGCCAGCCAATCCCCGTATTTATTATGGTCACACCGGCTTTTTCGATGGCTTTGGCGATAGTAATGACTTCATCCATGGTGTTGCCATCGGGCACCAAGTCAATCATCGACAAACGGAAGGTGATAATAAACGCTTCTCCCACCGCCTCGCGTACCGCTTTGATGACTTCAAGCGCAAAACGCATACGGTTCTCTAAACTACCGCCCCATTGGTCGGTGCGCTGATTGACGTGATTGCTTAAAAACTGATTGAGTAAATAGCCTTCTGAACCCATGATTTCAACACCATCATAGCCCGCCATTTGTGCAAGTTTGGCGGTTTTGGCATAGTCTTTGATAGTCGCCAAAATATTTTTTTCACTCATTTGACGGGGTTTGAAGGGTGAAATAGGCGACTTGATGGGACTGGCTGATACCGCCAATGGATGATAACCATAGCGACCGCTGTGCAGAATTTGCAAGATGATTTTGCAGTCATATTGGTGCACAGCTTTGGTGACTTTACGATGGTTTATCACATCGCCTTTGTGATTGAGCGTCCCGCCTGCCGGCACTAACCAACCTTCATGATTGGGCGAGATACCGCCCGTGATCATCATGGCAACTCCCCCTTTAGCGCGCTCGGCAAAATAAGCGGCTAGCTTTGGATAGTTAAAGAACCGATCTTCAAGCCCTGTGTGCATCGAGCCCATCACAATACGATTTTTTAACGTGGTAAATCCTAAATCTAGGGGCTCAAAAATATGCGGATAATGGGTGTTATGGGTAGATATCTGGCTGTTATTTGACATAAATAATCCTTGGCAGTAATTTCCTTTCACTATTTGGTCACATTAAGGAACTAATCTTATCACTTTGTCAATGAGCTCGTTTTCATAATCAATTCGTTAATGTGGGAATTCGTCAATTTGGTCACGCAATGTAGCTATATCAATATACGTTAAGCATACATCAAACCAAAAATAGGTCAACCTATTATAAATAGTCATCTTTGAAAGCATAAGGCAAATTTTGTCCCGATGAGTCTACAAAAAAATCATGCTTATTTTTGTGATAATGCTAATATCAAGCTAGGATAAAAGTACAACCGAAGGGAAATTACTGTGAAAAAAATGATTGTGAGCACGTCCACGTCTTGTCTTGACGACCTTGGCATTCCAGAAAATGTCAAAATGTTGCCAATGAATATCCATATGGGCGGTGCCAATTATCTAGATGGACAAAACCTAAGCTTAGACAGTCTATCGCGTATTCTACTCGATACCCCCAATATCGACATCAGTACCTCTGCCCCCACTGAAAATCAGCTCATTGAATTCTTTTATCAGCTCATCAAAGAAGACGTGCAAGAAGTTTTATTCATCTGTTTGTCCTCTTCTTTAAGCCAGACCTACAAAAACTTGCTCAATATCAGCTCCATGTTTAGTCATCGCATGAAAATTTATATCTATGATTCACGCACGATTTCACATGGCGAAGCGATTCTTGTACAAGAAGCCTCACGCTTACTCAAACAAGGCACAGAAATCCCTCAAATCATCACCGAAATCAACCGCCTGCGCGATAAAATCCATATCTATTTGGCCGTTGATAACCTTAAAGGCATGATTCGTACCAAGCGTATTTCAGCCCCAGTCGGCTTTTTTGCCAATTTATTCGGTATTAAACCGATTGTAAAAGTCGAATACTCAGGTCAAATAGTCGCCTTTGAAAAGGTGCGTAGTTTTGAAAAATGTATTGAGCGACTCGCCGATGCTATCATCACCGCCGCCAATGGTAAAAAGGGTAAAATGTATGTGCTTAGCGGCAATCTAAACCCTCATACCAAGTCCCTACTCAACTATTTATCGTTACGCGGTTATGCTAAAACCGAAGTTCTTCCTGCCGCCAGTGTCTCTATAGCAAATATCGGGGTGTTCACACTTGGCTGCGTATTTGTCGAAGACTAAACCCTGACTGTGTTGTGCTAGCTTGCAAAACACAGTGAAGGCTTATCTGTTTTGTCATTTTTTTATATTTGTGAAAAAGCAGATTGATGTATAGGATTTGGTCAAAATCCTTGTTATGATAAAGGCGTTTATTTATTAACTACAGGGATGTCGTTATGCCAAACTTCCATACAGGGCTGGAAAAAAATCCTGCCAACTATACCCCGCTTACTCCCATTGATTTTATTGAGCGTACTGCTAGCATCTATCCCGATCAAACGGCGATTGTGTATAAAGATTACCAGCACAATGACCTACGGCAAAGTTGGGGCGAAACCTATAATCGCTGCCGCAAAATGTCGGATGCCCTAAAAAAACTGGGCATCGATAAAGACGATACCGTTGCAGTGCTACTGCCCAATACCCCACCCATGGTTGAGGTCGCATTTGGCGTACCGATGTCTGGTGGTGTGCTATGTACCTTAAATACCCGTTTGGATATTAATGCTTTGGTATTTTGCCTGCAGCACAGTGAAGCGAAAGTATTGATTGTCGATACTGAGTTTGAACAGCATATTGCACTGGTTCAAGAGTCATTTCCTAACTTAATTATCATTCATGCCACAGACCCTGCGGTCACGCCAACTGAACATTTTGGCAACATGACGTATGAAGAATTGATCGCCTCAGGAACCGACTTAGACAACTGGGAAAAACCAACTGATGAATGGGATGCCATTGCGCTCAACTACACATCAGGTACCACAGGTATCCCAAAAGGCGTGGTGTATCACCATCGTGGTGCCACCTTAAATGCCGTCTCTAATATTTTAGATTGGGATATGCCAAAGCACCCTGTGTATTTATGGACGCTCCCCTTGTTTCACTGTAATGGCTGGAGCTTTCCTTGGAGCATTGGCGAGCGTGCGGGTACCAATGTGTGCTTACGCAAAATTGATGCCGATTTGATTTTACGTTTAATTGCCGATGAAAAAGTCACCCATTATAGCGCAGCGCCTATCGTGCACAACATGATTGCCAATGGTAATGAAGCGCTGAAAAAAGCCATCAAACATGAAGTACGTTGTAATGTCGCAGGCGCGCCACCGCCTGAGTCTTTGCTCGCCAAAATGGAAGAAATGGGCTTTAAAATCACGCATGTATACGGTTTGACAGAAGTATATGGTCCCGTCACCCTGTGTGTCGAGCGCCCAGAATGGGATGATTTGACTGTCAGTGAACGCGCGCAAAAAAAATCCCGCCAAGGCATGAATTCACATCTGCTAGCGGGGTTCGATGTGTTCAAACAAGGCACCACTATCCCAGTTGCAGCCGATGGTAGCGAAATTGGTGAACTTGCTATCCGCGGCAATATGGTGATGAAAGGCTATCTAAAAAACCGCAAAGCCACCGCAGAAGCCTTTAACGGTGGCTGGTTTAAGACCGGTGACTTGGGCGTCAAATACCCGGATGGTTACATTAAAATTATGGATCGGCTCAAAGACATCATCATCTCGGGCGGTGAGAATATCTCAAGTATTGAAATAGAAAACGTACTGTATCGTATGCCAGAAGTGGAAAGCTGTGGGGTAGTTGCTGCTCCCCATGACAAATGGGGTGAAGTACCGGTAGCCTTTATTGAAATCCGCGAAGGCTCAACGCTAGATCGGGAAGACATCATTGCCCATTGCCGTAAATATTTGGCAGGTTTCCAAGTACCCAAACATATTATTTTTGCGCAAATCCCAAAAACCTCGACGGGTAAAGTGCAAAAATTTGAGCTACGTCAAGCGGCACGCTCACTGGCGCATGAAGAAGCAAAAATCACTCACCATCATCCGCAAAGCTATTTGGCGGCAACAGCGGACTCAAATCCGAGCACTGCCATACCTAGCTCTGCCATACCTAGCAACACCCAAACCCTACCCAATGATTCACCAGAAGATGAGGTACACTAAAGCTCAATATTAGCGCCTCGTATTGCATATCCTCACTTTGTTAGTGGGGATTTTTGTTGCAACATATAGCTTGAAAATACCCAAAAAACACCCATTTATTTAGAGATTTTCTCATGTCATTTTTAATTAATTATTAACAATAATAAGCGACAATATATGTCGTATATCAGTGATTTAGCCCTATAATTTTTCATATATTTTGTTATTATAGCCTTATCAATTCACTTCTTTTTTAACTTATCCCTACTTTTAAATTATTCCCGTTTTTATTAACCTTTTTTATGACAAGGAGTCCTTATGGACGACAATAAAGCCAAAGCTTTAACTGCCGCTTTATCACAAATTGAAAAACAATTCGGTAAAAATACCATCATGCGTCTGGGTGATGAGTCAGCAAAAATCAACGTGGATGTAGTCTCCACAGGCTCATTGGGTTTGGATATTGCACTGGGCATTGGCGGTTTGCCAAAGGGTCGTATCGTCGAAATTTATGGTCCTGAAAGTTCGGGTAAAACCACTTTAACCTTGCAAGCAATCGCCCAATGTCAAAAGCAAGGCGGTACCTGTGCTTTTATCGATGCTGAACATGCGCTAGACCCTATTTATGCCAAAAAATTGGGCGTTGATGTCGACGCTTTACTTGTCACGCAGCCTGACAACGGTGAACAAGCGCTTGAAATCACTGATATGCTAGTGCGCTCAGGTGCGGTGGATATGATTGTTGTTGACTCGGTCGCCGCGCTTACCCCACGCGCAGAGATTGAAGGCGAAATGGGCGATAGCCACATGGGTCTGCAAGCGCGCTTGATGAGCCAAGCGCTACGTAAAATCACCGGTAACGCCAAACGCTCTAACTGTATGGTGGTATTCATTAACCAAATTCGTATGAAAATCGGTGTCATGTTTGGCTCGCCAGAAACCACAACCGGTGGTAACGCCCTTAAATTCTATGCGTCGGTGCGTTTGGATATTCGTCGTATTGGTGCGGTCAAAGACGGTGAAAACATCGTCGGTTCTGAGACCCGCGTTAAAGTCATCAAAAATAAACTGGCGCCGCCGTTCCGCCAAGCAGAATTTGACATCATGTATGGGACAGGTACCAATCACCTAGGTGAAGTGGTTGACTTGGGTGTCGATATTGATGCGGTCAAAAAATCGGGCGCTTGGTACAGCTACAATGACAGTAAAATTGGTCAAGGTAAAGCCAACGCCATTAGATTCTTGGAAGAAAATCCACAAATCGCCCAAGAGATTGAAGCCAAAGTGCGCGCTGCTAAGCTTGGTAATGTCGAACCTGTGCCAGAAGAAGCGCATGAGGTTGAACCCCCTGAGTTTGTCGAAGGTATGCAATAACTACCTAGCTAACCAAAACCCTAGTTTTTACTGGGGTTTTTGTTTTTATACTATTCAACTTGTTCGCCAGCCTGTTAGCTTTTTTTAGTCACGGTTAAAACCGCTATGCCAGATCCTAAATCCTTGTTAGAAACTATCGAAAATCAGTTAATGACTGATGAACAACGCCAAGCTTACCATGACAAGCTTAAAGCTGAGAGCTACATGCGTTGGCTGGCGTTTTATTATCTTGGGCGGCGTGAGCAATCTAAAAAAGAGCTGCGGGATAAACTACTGGCAAAAGGATGTGATGCGGCGGCTATCGAAGCGCTTTTGAGCGAATTTGAAGCAGAAGGCTATCAAAGCGATGAGCGTATGACATCTGCATTAATCAAAGAAGGTATCGGCAAGCAGCATGGTACCCAGCGAATTTTTCAAACGTTAAAAAAACATGGGTTAACCACCGTCCGTTCGGTCAGTGCGATTAATGCATGGATTGAGACGCACAATGATTTTTTTGAGGATTTATTACTCAATGATATCGAATCAGACAAGCCAAATGAGCAGCTAGATGAGGCCTATGAAGTGGATTGGCTTGCCCAAGCAGTGGCAGCACGGGTACGAAAATACGGTGATGCCATCCCGACGGAGCCTAAAGAAAAAGCCCGTCAACTGCGATTTTTGCAATATCGGGGCTTTGCTGCCGATGTGTGTTTTGATGCGTTAAAGTATGACCTAACTACCCTAGCCAATCGCTAGAGCCATGGCTATTTTTTTACCGCCAATTGGTCAAAAATTGCGCCATCTTTAAAAAACTTGCTCATGATCTCATCCCAACTACCAAAAACTTGATTTGGCTCAAACGTGGCAATTGCAGGAAATTGGCTTTGGTATTTTGCCAAAATCGCCGCATCCACAGGACGCAAATAATTCTTGGCCATAATCTCTTGGGCAGGTGTATCCCACAAACCTTTTAAATAGGCTTTTGCCAATTCAGTGGTACCTTTTTGCTCGGTAACGGCATTCACCACAGCAACAGGGTTATTAATCTTGACCGAATAACTGGGATAAACAATCTGTAAGTTTTTATCGGCAAATTCTTTTTTGGTGATTTGTGCTTCATTCTCTGTGGTAATCAGCACATCGCCGATTTCTCGTTGTAAAAAGCTTGTTGTCGCTGCCCTTGCGCCACTGTCATACACTGCCACATTGCTCAAAATTTGCTTCACCAGGGTTTTGGTTTTGGCTTCGTCATTATTGAAGTGGTGCAAGCCATATCCATATGCACCCAAGAAACCATATCGCGCTGTACCACTGGTTTTTGGATTGGCAATCACGACACTGACACCGGGTTTTGCCAAGTCATCCCAGTCTTTGATTTGCTTGGGGTTATTGTTGCGAACTAATAGTACCATGGTGCTGGTATAAGGTACCGCGTTATTGGGAAACGCTTGTTGCCAGTTTTTATCCACCAAGCCTTTTTTCACCAGCAAGTCAACATCTGAGGTTTGGTTCATGGTCACCACATCCGCTTTAAGCCCATTGGCCACGCTTAAGGCTTGTTTACTTGAGCCGCCATGCGATTGCTGGATAGTGACGGCTTGTTTTTGCTGCCCCGTAAAAATCGGGTTGTATTCTTTATACAACTCGCGGGATATGTCGTAAGATACGTTTAGCAAAGATACGCCCGTGCTGTTAGCGGCTGACGCACTGGCTGCACTATCGTTTTTGGGCGGAGCTTTTTGGCAGGCAGTTAAGCTTGCCACTGCCATCACTGAAATACCGGCTAATGCCAAGACTTTGCCTTTAAATTGCGTACGGGTGGTGAATGGGTGATTTTGGGTCGCGTTTGTCATGTTTTCCTCATAAGTTTTCAAAGTACCACGCTAAACATCCAATGGCTTAATGATTGAAAATATAGTAAGGATTTTTATTTATACTGTCTTGGAATATTTAATACTTTCATTATTCCTTAGATGAATAAAAAGCCCGTAATGCATACGGGCTTTGAAAGTACAATTCTGCGATTAAAATTTTAAAAACGGGTTTTGAATTTTGGCGTAACTGGATTGGCCTGACCGTTAACTGTCGTGGTATTTGCGCCTGCTTGGTTGTTTTGTCCGAATAATGGACCACCGCCACCGCCCATGCCTTTGGTCAACCCTTGTACCGCTTTCATCATTTTGCTGATGCCCGATGGGTCGGATAGCATTTTCATCATTTTTGCCATTTGCTTGTGCTGCTTTAACAGCTGATTGACGTGCTGCACGTCTTTACCCGCGCCTGCCGCAATACGGCGTTTACGGCTTGGGTTGATTTTATCGGGGTTCTTACGTTCAAATGGGGTCATGGAATGAATGAGTGCTTCCATTTCTTTGACCTTTTCTTCGGGTTTGGCATCTGATACCGCTTTTTGCACATCTGCACCGCTCATGCCTGGCATTTTATCCAAGAAGCCCGCCATGCCGCCCAAATTCTTCATTTGTTGGAATTGGGTTAGCAAATCCTCAAGGTCAAACTCGCCGCCTTTTTGGATTTTTTTCGCCATTTTTTCGGCTTTTTCGCGGTCAATTTTTTGCTCGATTTCTTCGACCAGTGACAACACGTCACCCATACCCAAGATACGCTGTGCCACACGCTCAGGGTGGAAGGGCTCAAGCGCGTCAAGTTTTTCACCACGACCCAAGAATTTGATCGGTTTGCCAGTGATGGCACGTACCGACAACGCCGCACCACCGCGCGCATCGCCGTCAGTCTTGGTCAAAATCACGCCAGTCAAAGGTAGCGCATCATTAAAGGCTTTTGCCGTATTTGCCGCATCTTGACCGGTCATTGAGTCAACGACAAACAAGGTTTCTGACGGAGTGACCGCTGCGGTTAAGGCTTTGATCTCGTCCATCATCGCTTCATCGATGTGCAGACGACCTGCGGTATCGATAATCAAAATATCTTGAAACTGTACTTTGGCTTGCTCGATGGCACGTTTGGCGATATCAATCGGGTTTTGGTCAGCACTTGATGGCACAAAATTGGCTTTGACTTGCTCAGCGACTTGCTCAAGCTGCTTGATTGCCGCGGGGCGATAGACATCGGCAGAGACTAGCATGACCTTTTTCTTATGGCGCTCTTGCAGATATTTGGCAAGTTTACCGGCTGTGGTGGTTTTGCCCGCCCCTTGCAAACCCGCTAGTAGATAGACAACCGGTGGTTTGCCTGTCATTTCCAGTGATTGGTTAGCACTGCCCATCATCTCGGTCAGTTCGTCATAGACGATTTTGACAAAGGCTTGACCTGGGGCGAGTTCTTTAAGGACTTCTTGACCTAGGGCTTTGTCTTTTACCCGTGACACAAAATCGCGCGTCACTGGCAAGGCGACATCAGCTTCTAATAGTGCCATACGCACTTCACGCAAGGTGTCTTTGATGTTGTCTTCAGTTAGCTGCCCTGTACCAGAGATACTACGTAAACTCGTCGACAGGCGTTCGGTTAAGGTTTCAAACATATAATTTCTCTAATCTATTGCTATCAATTTTATAATCTTACTATTTTATGCTAAATTAGCTAAAACTGCTAATATAATACCGATAAAATCGCGATTTGTTGCATGGGTCATGCTAGTATAACCATCGCATTTTGCACGTATTTGATGATTTTTAATGAGGCTAGGGTGTTTGTAATCTTTGTACTTGCGTTAGTCTGTTATGGCTTAACTACCGTCTATTTGATGTGGGCAGTTACACAACAAAAGCCCATCCATAAAGGCATGGTGCTTGGGCAATTGCTGCTTGGGTTATTGGGTCATGCGGTGGTGTTATATCCTGATATCATTACCCAAGGGGGGCTAAACTTTAATATTTTTAATGTCGTGTCGTTGACGACATTGTTTATGCTGTTATTTTATTGGGGATTTTGTCTTTATCGCCAAATTTTGCCGCTTGGGATTTTGGCAACGCCGTTGGCATTTTTGGGCATGATGATTGGTTTTTTTGGCGATGCACCCTATCACCCGCTATCAACCATCAGTCCTATCTTACAAGCCCATATCATCATGTCTTTGGCTGCTTATTCGGTACTATTTATGGCAGCGATTGCCGCGATTATGCTGCGGCTACAAATCAGCGAACTCAAACGTCAAACCTTTCACCGTGTCTGGGTCGATAAACTACCTTCACTCCAAAGCATGGAAGCGTTGCTGTTTGATATGATTACTGTGGGTTTCATGCTATTGTCGATTTCGCTGTTGCTGGGCTTTATCGATACGACCAATTTATTGGCGCAGCATTTGGTACACAAGACTGTGTTTAGTCTGTTGTCTTGGTTGGTATTTGGGGCGTTATTGGTGGGACATTGGCGCTTTGGCTGGCGAGGTCAACGCGCGGCCAATATGACGCTATATGGTGTGATTTTGCTTGGCTTGGCGTTTATCGGCACAAAGTTTGTGTTGGAGCTGATTTTAAATAAATAAAAACCCCAATTTTATCGCTAAAACTGGGGTAAACTGCTGCTAAACTAAGTAGCCGCTAAACCAAGTAATAAGTAAGCTGCTAAACTAACTAGTAACTAGTTAGCCAATTTTGATTGTACGTAGCTGATAGCACTTTGCACCGTGGTTAATTGTGCGCTGTCTTCATCAGGAATGGTAATACCAAATTCGTTTTCAAAAGACATCACCAATTCAACAAGGTCAAGTGAATCTGCGCCGAGGTCATCCATGAATGAAGATTCATTTTTGATGTCTTCTGCATTCACGCCTAATTGCTCAGCTACTGCGGCTTTTACTTTTTGTTCGATTTCGTTACTCATGCTTCTCTCCTTGCATTGGGGTATATGATATATCGAGTAAACTACATATTAGAGCATATTATCATGCTCATTGCCTATTTCAAAATAAAATAATGCAACCTGTTACTATTTCAAAAACTGTATCTTAAGTTCAAAAACTGCATTTTAAGGCTCATTAGGTTGGTGTTTGGCAGGCTAAACCATTTACATGTACATGCCACCATTGACGTCAAGCACGGTGCCGGTAATATAACCTGCTTCTTCACTTGCCAAGAAATTTACCGCAGCGGCGATGTCTTCAGGTTTGCCCAGTCTGGCTAGCGGAACGGCATTAAGCATGGATTGAATCAATGCTTCATTAAGCTCGCTGGTCATGTCAGTGTCTATAAAGCCCGGTGCCACGCAGTTGACGGTGATTTGGCGTGACCCAATCTCCCGAGCCAGTGAGCGAGTAAACCCTTCAATGCCTGCTTTGCTTGCCGTATAGTTGGTTTGTCCGGCATTGCCCATCGCTGCGACTACGGAGGTGATATTAATGATGCGACCTTGCCGCGCTTTCATCATGCCTTTTATGGCGCGTTTACTGGTGCGAAATACCGAGGTCAAATTCACGTCGAGCACGCGCTCCCAGGCATTGTCGTCCATCCGCATAAGCAGACCATCTTCGGTAATACCGGCATTGTTGACTAGTACCTGTACATTGCCAAATTCTTTTTCAATGCTATCAAATAACTGGTTGATTTGCTCGGTATCTTGCACATTAAGCACACGACCTGCACCACCCAATTCTTGTAGGTAATCATTGACTGCCGCTGCGCCTTTTTCACTGGTAGCAGTGCCGATGACAAGATAGCCTTCATTTGCCAGACGTTTGGCAATTGCTTGACCAATCCCACGGCTAGCGCCTGTCACTAATGCAATACGTTGAGTCATATACTTCCTTGGTTTTTTTATTGGGCTGATAATTGTTGTTTTATATTGTCTAGTTTGGCCACTGTATCGGTCGCTAGTGTGTTAATTTTCTGCGCTTGACGTTTGGCTAGTCCTGTCAGCACACTACCGCTGCCACATTCGATTTGTAAGGTGATTTGCGCGTCTGCTAAATTATTCTCAATAGTCGACCATAACACGGGCATATTGAGCTGCTCAATCAACGCTTGTTTGATTGCGGTCACATCGGTTTCTACCCGCGCATGGCGATTTTGTATCACGGGAATACTGGGCGGGTTAAATGTCACGGTTTCTAATTCTGCGGCAAGCTTATCGGTGGCAGGCGTCATCAGCTGACAATGTGAGGGTACACTGACTTTTAGCGGCATGCTTTTTTTACCGAGTGAAGCAATTTTCTCTGACGCTAAATTCACGCCTGCCACATTGCCTGCAATCACCACTTGCCCTGGCGCGTTAAAATTGGCTGGGCTGACCACTGCCTGCGCATGCGCCGCTACCACAGCATCACATATTTGTTGTACATCTTCATCAGGCAGACCTAAAATCGCCGCCATTTTGCCTGTTTGTGATTGCATGGCGGCGCTCATATACTGACCGCGTTGATGCACCAGCTTTACAGCATCTGCCAAACTCAATATCCCAGCGGCACACAGCGCACTGTATTCACCCAGTGAATGCCCTGCAACATATGCCGGCTTTAAATCAAGCTCATCGCGCAGCACCCGCCAAATCGCCATACTAGCGGTCAATAGTGCAGGTTGGGTATACGCAGTATCATCTAAAGACGCGGCACCTGACGCCCCTTGGCATATCGCCCACAAGTCAAACCCAAGCGCCTTTGAGGCTTCATCAAACGTTGCTTTGACGATAGGATACTGGGCTGCCCAATCTTGTAGCATACCCACACTCTGCGAGCCTTGTCCTGGAAAAATCACAGCATATTTCATAGATGCAGCATTGTGTTGGGATGAAGTGGCTGGTTGATTTGCGCTGGTTTGGCTTTGCATTGGGTTGTCCATAATGTCCTAACTTATTATATTGTACTGCTTTATTTGTACTGCTTATGTTGTATTGCGTCTACTAGACCGCTAAAAAATACGGTTAAAAAAATTTGCTTAGGCGATTTTTTGGTCAATTACTTTACCAAAAGTTATCAGCAAAATCAAAATGGCGTCAGCAGCTTGGATTGATGTTATAAGCTTATCAAACTTGGCTGGCAATAATATAACTTACTATTAAGAAGACAAAAGTAAGCCAGTAAATTTATGTGTACAATTGTACTCTGATTATTATGGCATATTGAAAAAAAAATTCTAGCTTTTTCTTTCGGGTATTTTCACATAAAAAACAAATAAAAAAAGGCTGATGAATTATCATCAGCCTTTTTGGTGCTTAGCCAATGCATACTAAGCTATGTCAAAGCCCTACATTTTGCGCTAATTATTCAGCAACGGCTGCTACTTTGAATAATTGACGACCACGGTAAAAACCGTCTTTGGTCGCATGGTGACGGATGTGTTTTTCACCAGTGGTTGCATCTACAGCAACAGCATTGATTGTGATGCGGTCGTGTGAACGACGCATATCACGGCGTGAACGGCTTTTACGGTTTTGTTGAACAGCCATGAGGTTAGCTCCTGTGCTTCTCGCTATTAAAACATCGTTCCCTTAACCTCATTACATCATCATGCAAACAACTTGGTATCGATATTTGGCATGGATATAAGGCAAACTATTGGAACAGACAATCAGATAAATTTATAAACGCCATATTATACGTAAAAAAACCCATTTAGCAAAGCCTTAACCGACATTTAGTGACAAGTTTTTGTTAATACCTGTATGACGGCATATATAATGGTGTGGTTGTTATTAACTTTTTAGACTTGCCAGTACCGCAAACGGATTTTCTTTTTCTGCCACTGCCTCTGGCAACTCGCCCACCTCAGTGACTGCCATTTCGCAGTCATCATGCTTGGGCGCTAATGGCAAATCCACCAATAACTCATCTTCAATCATTGGTAATAGCCACAGTTTATTGTCATCCGTTAGCTCATCAATCAGGATGATTTCTGTGCCTTCATCAAGCAATGCGACGTGATTTTCATCTTCAAGCAGTGCAAGCTCACTATCGACATCCAGACTCACTGCGACCGGATCTAGGCAGCGCTGGCAGGTTTGCCAAAGTACGCCCGTGGTGTGTAGTTGCCAAAATACCACGTCCCCTTTTTTCTGAATGTCTAACATCACATCCAGTGGCTGATGGTTGTCATGATGTTCATCACCCAAGGCATAGATACGTGGTAAATCCTTGAGACTCACCTTACCTTCCCAGTGATAATGGTTATCGTTGTTATGCTCCCAACGTGCCAAATCAATAAACTTGACCAAGCTGGCACTAGAACCAATCTCACTGGTGGTGTTATTGGCGGTTTTGGATGGGGCAGTTGTTGGTACATCTTGCGATGATTGTGATGGCACGTTTGATGAAGAATGTAGCGTCATTTCACCGCTCCTGTTATTTATGTTGCGTTACAGTATAAAGCATACTGACGTCCATTGCATGGTAGCATGTTGTTGGCGTGATTTCCTAGTCGATGCGGGCTGTTAAATTGTATAATAGCAATTTTTATCAACCCTAATTTTGCTATGTCCACACACCTATCGCCACTATCTGCACAAATATCACCACGAACCCTTGCTATTTTTCCCTTTATGACGCTGCCTTTTGTTAGCCAATTCGCGGTGGTGCCTGTGTTAGCCAATGATATTGACACAGCTATGATTGACCAACAAAGTGCGCAGTTAGCATTAAGGGTTAATTTTTTGCCCGTACTCGCCAGTATATCAAAGACAAAAAATCGCCCTTTGATTGACTATCAATGGGTATCGGTGGAAGCATTACAAGTGCAATGGCTGATAGGTTGGTTCAAACGGTGGTTTTGCCATCGTGATACGATTTTGGTCAAAGGCGGGCATGAGCCTGAATATTTTGCCGCGACCGATACCGAGCCTGCCAAAATTGTGTTCGCGCATGGATTTTTTGCCAGTGCCTTGCATGAAATTAGCCATTGGTGTATGGCAGGTCAAAAACGCCGATTGCTCAATGACTTTGGCTACTGGTATGCGCCCGACGGACGTAATCAGCAGCAGCAGCAACAGTTTGAACAAGTAGAAATCCTGCCGCAAGCGATTGAATGTTTATTGACGCTGGCTTGCAACAAACCCTTTAGCGTGTCTAAAGATAATTTGTTTGCCGATTTTGATACCAGTCAGAGCACTTTTGAAGCCGATGTACAAGCCCAAGCGGTGAGGTTCTGGCAAACGGGGCAAAAACTGTCAACCGATGCCAAAGTGTTGCTAAGCCAGTTAATCAAACTGCGCCCGCTACCATTGACCTCGTTTGATATCTATCACAATTTTATCAAAGTGAATTAAACCAATAAAAAAGGCAGTCATTGAACACTGCCTTTTTTTATGGGGATAAAAAATTAATCTTCTTTATATTTTTCATGACAGGATTTGCAGCTGGCGCCCAAATCGCCAAATTGGGTTTTGATGCCATCAACACTGGTTGCAGTCGCAGCGGCGGCATTAAGGGCACTGGCAGCGGTTTTAAATTTATCAATTTGTTGTTGGAACCCTGCAGCATCGCGCCAAATTTCATCTTTTGCTTCACCGCCTTTGGCTGTCTCTGGATAATGCACCCAAGGATTTTGGTTAAGTTTCTCGGCGGCGGCTTTGACTTGCGCGGCATCAAATTTGCTTGGATCTTTAACCATCGCACCAATGGTTTGGTTGGTTTTTTTCCAATCTTTCATGATTCTTTCACGCGCTTTTTTGTGGTCTTCTGGCGTCATGTTAGGGTCAACTGCCGTGGTCGAGGTTGTCGTGGTACTTACCGTAGCGGTTGCAGTTGCACCATTGGCGCTAGCGGTAACTGTGGTAGCAGGCGCTGAAGCAGTAGTTGTGGTTGTGGTTGTGGTTTCTGTTTTTTTATTACAGCCTACCAGCGCCATCGCAACGATTAATGGGGTGGCAAATTTTAATGCAGTCGACATCGTCCTTTCCTTCCGTGTTTTTGGTTTATATCAATTAAATAATTAATGTTATTATCAGAGTGTGGATTAATCATCTCTAAGGATTTTAACAAGTATTGGCAAAAAAATTATTATGATTTGGTAACTAAGCCTAACCACTGTTTGAGATAGGGTGTGGTTTTTTGATTAAGTGCTTTGTAATTTGATTGCTTTGCCTTGGGTTTTGATTGGCTTGCCTTGTAGGACGGCTTGGGCGATTTTGATATGTTTAGGGTCATGAAAACCTGTGATGTGATACAAGGTTAGACCGTCAGCATTGTAGATGGTCATGCCATCGGTGGTCGGCTCAATGCTATCGCTGGGCAATAACTGATAGCTTGTGACTTTAGCACCTTGGTGATGGCTAAAACCTTGTTGGGTCAGTCGCAGCTCACCCCCTGTTAAAGTAGGCACCTCTTTTTTTCGGTTGAATGATTGCCACGCAACACTTGCGATGATGGCTAGTAAAATCATCAGCGAGCCGATGGCAACTGAGAGCATTTTAATTGCCATCAATAGCCCTACCCCGGCAATGGCGGTACCCACCCACAGTATTTGGGTCAGCTTGTTTGGTGTCACCGCTTGACTTTGCAAACCAATGGTAACGCCTGTCTCGGTGACTTTTAACATAATCATCTCTATAACGATTTCAAGGGCGTATGCGCTACGCCCTTACTAGCCTAGTCTGTTTTGTTAGGCTATTTTACCAACCTAGCACCGCTTGTTGTTCAGCAATCAGCTGTTTAATACCTTCTTCGGCAATCGCTAGCATTTCATCCACTTGCGCCCGGGTAAACGGTTTTTCTTCGGCAGTGCCTTGAATCTCGATAAACTCGCCTTTTTGCGTCATCACGACGTTAAGATCTGTGTCACAGCTTGAGTCTTCGCTATAGTTCAAATCTAAGAGCACTTCACCATTTTTGATACCTACAGAGACGGCGGCCACCAAGCCAACCAAAGGATCGGCTTTGAGTTTTTTGGCGGCTTGCAATTTTTCTAACGCATCGACCAGTGCCACAGCCGCACCGGTGATACTGGCAGTACGGGTACCGCCATCGGCTTGCAGCACGTCACAGTCGATATGAATGGTATTTTCCCCAAGCTTTTCAAGATCTACCATCGCCCGTAAGCTACGGCCAATCAACCGCTGAATCTCTTGGGTACGCCCTGATTGTTTACCTTTGGCGGCTTCGCGTTGGGTACGCTCGTGGGTCGCACGTGGCAACATACCGTATTCAGCGGTAATCCAGCCCTTACCTGTGCCTTTGAGCCAGCGCGGTACTTGGGTTTCGATACTGGCCGTACATAGCACTTTGGTATCACCATAGCTGACCAGCACAGCGCCTTCAGCATGTTTGGTAAAGTTACGCACAAAACTAATTGGGCGAAGTTGGTTGTTTTCACGATTATCGATACGCATAAGATTCCCTAAAAGACCGCCTTGACGGTTTGGTAGATAGTTTTTAAGCAATGGGCAAAAATTACAGTGGTTTTATGCTACCTTGCCAACCCAGTTTTAGCAAGACAATTCCGTCGACAACATGGCAGGTTGCTATTCAAGCCCTTCACGCTTACGCAGCTCTTTACGTAAAATCTTACCAACATTGGACTTAGGCAGACTATCGACAAACTCGACATAGCGTGGGCGTTTATAGCCACTTAAGTGCTGTTTACCAAACGCCAGTAGTTGCTCAGCGGTGACGCGGTTGTGTTTTCTGACCACGAATATTTTGGGCTCTTCACCGCGCGTCGCGCTTGGTACCCCAATCGCCACACACTCGAGCACATCGGCATGCTCGAGCATCACCGACTCAATCTCATTTGGGTAGACATTAAACCCTGACACCACAATCATGTCTTTTTTACGGTCAACGATTTTGATAAAACCGCGCTCATCAATGATGCCAATATCGCCTGTGCGCAAATAGCCTGTTGCGGTAAACGCATTAGCAGTCTCGACAGGTAGATTGCGATACCCCACCATCACTTGCGGGCCTTTGACGGCGATTTCTCCGCGTTCGCCAATGCGCACAGGTTGGTCGTTGTTGTCCAATAAGATGATGTCAGTGGCAGGGGTTGGTAGCCCGACTTTATTGGTAAATTCTGCGATAGTTAATGGATTAAAGGTAATCACAGGCGCGGTTTCTGAGAGCCCATATCCTTCAATAATCGGTAAGCCTGTGATGGTATGCCATTTTTTGGCAACGCTAGGTAAGATTGCCATGCCGCCGCCAATGGTGGCTTTGAGTTGGGAAAAATCGAGCCTTCGAAATTCAGGATGCTGTATCAAGGCGCTAAATAGCGTATTAACCCCCAAAATAAAATGCGGCGGTGTACGCCTTAGCGTATTGACCAGTTCATTGATATCACGTGGATTGGGCACGAGCCTTGATGCAAACCCACGGTACAAAATAAAAACACAGCAAATGGTGAATGAAAATACATGATACAGTGGCAACGATGCCAAAATAATATCTTCCTGCCCTTCTTCATCGTACGCGCTGCGAATCAATGCATCGATTTGCAGCAAATTGGCAATCACATTGCCATGACTGAGCATCGCGCCTTTTGCCGTCCCTGTGGTACCACCGGTATATTGAATTAATACGATATTCGATAACGTCAGATTTGGGCGTTGATAAGCCTTGCTAGTGCCCGCTAATAACTGACTAAAATAAATCCAATTACCTTTTGGCGGCAAATCGGTGGTCGCTGAGACCAGATTGATTAACGCGCCTTTGAGCTTACCTTTTAAATCGCCCAAACGACAGATGATTAAATGATGTAAATCGCGGTTAAGGTTATCGGCAATGTCCTTGTAGGTATAAATAAATTTATCTAATATAAACAACGCCTTGATATCGGCATCATCCATTTGGTGCTCAAGCTCGCGGCTGGTGTAGGAAGGGTTCATACTCACTAGCACCATGCCAGCACGGATGACGCCAAGGGTAATCACAGGATATTGCAAAATATTGGGCAACATCACGCCAATAGCATCACCGACCTTGAGCCCTAACTGCTGTAAATAAATGGCAACTTTTAGACTCAGTTTATCTAGCTGCTCGTAAGTAATCTGCTGATCATCACAATAATACGCCACTTGCCGCGCATGTTTAGCAAACCCCGCTTCTAACATGTTAATCAGCGACGTTTGGTCATTTGGCATATCGATGGTACTACGAATGTTATAGCGCTCGTAGCTAATCAGCCACGGTTGCTGATTTTCTTCCCATTCATACATCTCATGCATCGGGCGCTCATTGATTGGTGAAATAGCGTCATCCATAAACTCAGTATTGCTCATAACAGCCTATTGGTATCCCCAATTTTATAAGGTTAGTTGGGCGCGATGCAATAAAAAACCCAACTAATCTGATATAGAAAAGCTGGGTTTTGGCAACAAGCGTTAGCTTACTTTTTTTCTTCAAGTTTACGCAGTTCTTTACGCAGAATTTTGCCAACGTTTGATTTTGGCAATTCATCCACAAACTCAACTTTACGCGGACGTTTATAACCCGTTAACTCGCTTCGCGCATATTGCAACAACTCTTCCTCGGTGAGACTTGGGTCTTTACGTACCACAAACGCTTTTGGTACTTCACCGCTTTTTTCGCTCGGTACCCCAATCACACCGACTTCTAATACTTTAGGATGCGCCGCTAGCACTTCTTCAACTTCGTTTGGATAGACGTTAAATCCTGATACCAAAATCATGTCTTTTTTACGGTCAACGATTTTGAAATAGCCTTGCTCATCAATGACAGCGATGTCACCGGTTTTGAAATAACCGTCTGCTGTCATCACTTCTGCAGTGGCTTCAGGACGCTGCCAGTAGCCTTTCATCACTTGTGGACCTTTAACTGCAATCTCACCACGCTCACCTGCTGCGACTTCATTGCCGTTGTCATCGAGCAGTTTGATGTCGGTGTTGGGCATCGGGATACCGATTTTGGCGCTAAATTGTTCTTGTGCCAAGGGGTTTAGGGTGGCAACGGGTGAGGTTTCGGACAAGCCGTAGCCTTCTAGGATATTGGTACCTGTAATACGTTTCCACTCTTCAGCGGTTGAAGGTAATACCGACATACCACCGCCTAGCGACAAACGCAATTTGCTGTGGTCTAATGCGCGAAAACCGGCGTGGTGCGCCAAGCCATTAAATAATGTGTTCACCGCTGGGAAGAAGACTGGCTTATATTTTGCTAATTCTTTAACAAAACTGTCCATGTCACGGGGGTTTGGAATCAATACACCCGTAAAGCCCATGTTCATACCTAGTAGCGCACAGGCGGTAAATGAGAAAATATGATAGAGCGGTAAGGCAATGACGACGTACTCACCCACCATTTGATTGGGGAACACTTGTCTGGCGAACTCTTGGCACTGTAGCATATTGGATACCAAGTTGTTGTGGGTAAGCATCGCACCTTTGGCAACCCCTGTCGTGCCGCCAGTGTACTGTAGTACCGCAATATCACTGCCCTTGATACCCTCTGGGCGCTGATAGCGACTGGCAGACGCTTGCTTAATAACACTCTTAAAGGTCACATGCCCGTCAATTTGCCAAGCTGGAATGGCTTTTTTGACATACTTGACCACGGTATTGACTAGCATACCTTTGAACGTACCCATCAAATCACCGATTGAACAGACAATAACGTGATCAACCATTTTTTTGCCGATATCTTGATAGGTTTTGGCAAAGTTTTCAACGATAAATAACGCTTTGGCTTGCGAGTCTTCTAACTGATGCGCTAATTCATGAGCGGTGTACAGTGGATTGACATTGACCAAGATAAAACCTGCGCGGATGATACCAATCATACACACTGGGTATTGCAAGATATTTGGCATCATCACTGCAACGGTATCGCCTTTTTTTAGACCCAAACCCTGCAAATACGCTGCGATTTGGCGGCTATAAGTGTCTAGCTGACGATAGGTCATGCTACTACCCATGCACACAAAGGCATCACTACCATTGAATTGTTCGAAATTCTTTTCAAAAACGTTCATTAGGTTAACTTCGTCACCGGGCATTTGCATGTTATAGTTCATGCCGTAATGCTGGTAAGTCTTTAACCAAGGTTTCTCATGATGATCGGTAAGCTTTGGCGCATGTGGCTGCGCTTCCATAGTATCGATGGGAGTATCGATAGGCGCATTGTATTGGGCATTGTTGTCAGGGGTTTGAGCTGAGGTGGTTGATTCATTCATGAGAAATGTTTTCCTTAGGTATGCGGTCTATCAGCGAATAGCATATTGATAATTAAAAGAATTTTTATAAAAAGGTCCATCCCACTACTAAAAATTATATTAAAAATCGCGGCCAAATGTACTATTAACATACTAAATATTTACTCAATTCTCAAGCCTATTCTCTGTACTTATGGGATGATAAAAATGATTTCGCGTCGAAATAGTTATCCGTTATTTGACCGTTAAAGCGGCTACAGTGTCCAATTATCTTTAAAAGGCGTTTTTGCGACACAGTTTGACGTGTAAAACTGGGCAAATTTGCCATGTCATGGATTAATACTTGTTTTTCTACTCTCAAGCTTTATGATATTTCCTCATACTTCCTATCTATCTTTTGCACTTTCTTTTATTCTTTTATTTTCTGTCATTAATTAAGTAACCATTATGTCCGATACCCTTGTAACAAAAATTACCAAACCAAACGATTTGAACAACCCCACTCGCTCAGTCGCGGAATTTACCGAAAACGCGTATCTGAACTATGCGATGTACGTCATCATGGATCGGGCATTGCCACACGTTGCCGACGGGTTAAAACCTGTGCAGCGCCGTATCGTGTATGCGATGAGCGAGCTTGGGCTCAAAAATACCGCCAAACCCAAAAAATCAGCGCGCACTATCGGTGACGTCATTGGTAAATACCATCCGCATGGCGACTCCGCCTGTTATGAAGCCATGGTGTTGATGAGCCAACCGTTCAGCTACCGTTATCCACTCATTAGCGGTCAAGGCAATTTCGGCTCGCCCGATGACCCAAAATCATTCGCTGCGATGCGCTATACCGAAGCCAAGCTATCGGCTTATGCCAACACCTTGCTAAACGAGCTTGGTCAAGGCACTGTCGATTGGCAAGACAATTTTGACGGCACCTTGCAAGAACCCGTCACCTTACCTGCCCGCCTACCGAACATCTTGCTCAACGGCACAACGGGCATTGCGGTCGGTATGGCAACCGATATTCCGCCACATAACTTGTCTGAAGTGGTCAAAGGCTGCATCGCGCTGCTTAAAAAACCCACGATGACGGAAAAAGAGCTAGCAAAGTACATCCCTGCACCCGATTTGCCGACCAAAGCAGAAGTCATCACCTCGCCTGAGGATTTGCTACAGCTTTATAAAACGGGTCGTGGTAGCTACAAAATGCGCGCTACTTATCATGTCGATGACAAAGAAAAAAACTTAGTCATCATCGATGCGCTACCCTATCAAATATCCGGCAATAAAATCATTGAGCAAATTGCCAATCTAATTAATGCCAAAAAACTGCCTTGGGTGACCGACATCCATGACGAATCCGACCACCAAAACGCTTGCCGTATCGTGCTAGAGCTGCGCTCCAACCGTGTTGATATCGAGCCGATGATGAGCCATTTGTTTGCCAGTACCGACCTTGAGAGTAATTACCGCGTTAATCTCAACATGATTGGCACCAATGGCAAACCCCAAGTCAAATCACTCCTTACCATTCTCACTGAATGGCTCTCTGTGCGCCGAGATACCGTCACGCGCCGTTTGCAATACCGCTTGGATAAAATCGAGCAGCGCCTGCATATCTTGGCAGGTTTGCTGATTGCCTATCTTCATATTGATGAGGTCATCCGTATTATCCGTGAGGAAGACGACCCAAAAGCAGAATTGATGACGCGCTATGATTTGACTGAAATCCAAGCCAATGCGATTTTGGATATTCGTCTGCGTCAATTGGCACGCCTTGAAGAAATTGAGCTCAAACGTGAACAAAGTGACCTAGAAGCAGAAAAAGCCCAAATCGAAGCATACTTGAACAACCCAGACAAATTGACTGGCTTAATGATTGAAGAGCTCACTGCCGATATGAAAGAGCATGGCGACAAACGCCAATCGCCGATTGTAGAACGCACGGAAGCCACCGCGCTTAAAGAAACCGACCTAGCCCCAAGCGAGCCTGTGACGGTCATCGTGTCAAAATCAGGCTGGATTCGCTCCGCCAAAGGTCACGATGTCGATGCCGCCAATATGAATTACCGTTCGGGCGATGCCTACCTTGCCCATGCGCAAGGCAGATCCAATGAAAAAGTCTATCTCATGGATAACACCGGTCGCAGCTATCGTCTCGATGCCCATACCTTACCCTCTGCGCGGGGGCAAGGCGAGCCGCTCACCAGCCTGCTAAAACCCACGGGCGGAGCAAGTTTTGTCAATGTGCTGATGGGACAAGATGACAGTAAGCTCATCATGGCAAGCTCACAAGGCTATGGCTTTATCAATACCTTTGCTGATCTTGATACCAACCAAAAAGCGGGCAAAAATGTGATTAATTTTGATGACACCTTTAGTTTACTAACTCACCAAATTGGTGAGCAAGATACGCTAGTTGGCGTGGTCAGCTCGGCAGGGCATTTGCTGGTATACCCATTGACTGAGTTACCGATGATGAAAAAAGGTAAAGGCAATAAGCTAATTGATTTAAAAGACGGTGACAGCGTGGTCGCCATCACCACCTTTAGCGAAGGGGATAGTTTGTCATTGGACAGTGGTAAACGCACGTTGACGCTCAAACCGATGGATATTGCCAATTTTATGGGTACACGCGGTCGACGCGGCGCACTCCTGCCAAAAGGGTTTCAAAAGGTGAGTGGTGTGGTTAAAGTTTAATTTCCTAAATTTATTTATAGGTTAGTAGTCATGACTAATGAGTATATTGATAGAGTGACCTTTTTTTCTGTAAACGATTTATCCAGTAGTCATAATTTATTAAATGCAGAAAAAATTCTTAAACAACAAAAACAAATAAATTCTTCTAATATCAACGATATTTTGGAGATATTTCATATTAAAAAGTTTTTTGATGAACAATTCTATCATCCTAGTTGGTCTGCGAATGACATTAAGGAATTTACCTTAACTTTAAAAGATTACGAAAAAGAAATACCTAAATTTATAGCTAATATCAACGATAGTAATTTAAATACAATTTATAGCCAAATTGATTGGTATCAATATAAACCTAGTTTTTTCGAGTTAATAAATAATTTTAACGCTTTTAAACGTTTAGGGTTCGATGGTCTTTCGCAAATACTCCAAGCCGAACCCTATTGCATTAAGTATATTTTGACTCAACGAGGTATAGTTGAGCATTATGAGTCTGACATCAAGAATTTTCTGTTAAATCATCCCGTTATTCTTACTGAAAATATTCTTGCTATTTATGAAGTTAAACATGACACTCCACAGCCACAGCGTTATTTACCAAAAAATTTAACTTCTGAGGATATTGAATCAACTGTTTTAAACTACCTTAGTGCTGATGATGCTCATCCTAATTTCGTCCAACTAATTGCAAGGGCAAAAAATAAGGATAAATTCAAAATTTCAGATAAAACACGATTAAAGGCTCAGAAATTATGCGAAACATTCACAAAGAAAATTTTTTCTGAAAACTCTAGTTTACGTTATGGTGTTGAAATTTCCTTTAAAGAAGTAATGCAGGATATTAAGCAGGCATACATTGATGATGACCATATCGCACATTTCTACTATAATTTTGAATTCATTAAAAGTAATTCACAACCATACTTATTATTCTTAAACTTTATTCATCTTTTTGATTTTTTAGATAAACAGGGGCGTATAACTTTACTTAGCCAAGAAAAAGATATGGGGGTTTTCGAAAGAATATTAGGTGTTCACTCTAAACATGATTATAGAAATAATGTAAGTTTTAATCTTAAGGATATGGCTTCTATCGCCCAAATAAATGGTTATGAGAGAATTTTAAGGAAATTAGACACTTCAATAGAAGAAATTTTACATTATATTTTTACTGATTTTTTTCACTCGAATTTTGGTTTTGCAAATAATGCTCGTTTGTTAAATATTTCTACAACTTATTCATATTTTGAAAAAATAAGGTTACTTGCTCCTGAGTTTGAATCTATTTTAAAACAATTCAAATTGTTTGTAGAGGATGGTTCTATAGACTTTGAGCTCATTCAAATTAGTTCTTTGCCTACTTCTATTAGAGATATTCCAAGTCTAAATTCTAGAAAGTATATATATTTGAACACTTTAAATCAAAATGCAATTCATTATTCAGGTCTAATTTGTTCAGACCAATCTTGGCTTGCCAGTGTTGAGAATGCGAATAAAAACAAATATTCTAATTTTCTGCAATTGATAGTGAATGAAAAAGTTAAATTTGAGGATTTCTATGATTACCAAAAACCGCATATCAATTATTTAATTGATATGGGTTTAATTAAGCTTGATGAAAATGATATCGTTTGTATTAACAATATTGAAAGAGTATCTATCTTACAAGATTTATATCAAAATGGATTTGCTTCATTTCATTACTATGATGATGCTTTAAAAAGAGAAGCTCTTCAAATGGAACAAGAAGGACTTATTTACTTCGAAAGCACCCTGTTTTCTAAGATGGAACAATCATATCTAAATTACTATCTGAACAGAAGTGAATTCAGTAATGGATTAGACCTTAGAAATAGATATCTTCATGGTACACAGGGAAATCCAAGTGATAATAAAGAGCATGAATATTATTACTTTATTTTCCTACGAATTTTGATATTAACACTATTAAAAATAGATGATGATCTATATATTGCCAATATTCTAAAAAATTAAGATGATATATATTTAAACCATCAATAGCAAAAACTATAAACTTCTTAGATTTATCAGCTAGATTAATTTTTCATTTCATAATAATCCCGTGATAAATCAACACAAAAACCGTATTTAACCGTTGGCAGAAAATCGCTATGCTCTGCCAACCCTCTCATCAAAATTAATCTTCCTATGTACGACTCTGTATTTCAAGACATCAAAACCCATATCGTTAGCTTCACAGGCTTAGAGCGAGATGCCCTGCATATTTACGTTGGAATTGGGGTATTTCTTATCACAAGTCTACTTTTTAAAAATAACCGCTATCGTTGGCTTATCGCCTTATTTACGGTGATTGCTGCTGCCAGCATGGGTGAAGTGCTAGACAGACATGACCAGCTTATAATCAGTAAGCACTGGTACTGGCAAGGCAGTGTGCATGATATAGTAAACACCTGCTTTTTCCCGACCCTTTTTACCTTGATACTCACCTTTACCCATTTTTTTGAGCGAAATATCGCCCACGCTCATGGTTCAAAACGTTAATTGAGTATCAACTTTTAGCAAACTTTTGGTTCAATCTTGGCAAACTCAGCGATTCGGGGTAAAGTAACCT
>NZ_DAMALV010000011.1:0-16217 GCF_032069585.1 Moraxella sp. CTOTU48268 | reverse complement strand
TATGGACAGCCAACCCCTTATGAATCCGCAATTACAACTTTTGCATCCTTATCCATTTGCCAAGATGGCAACCTTGCTACAAGGCATCACCCCAAACCCAGACTATGCCCCGATAAAACTGGGTATCGGTGAGCCGCAGCACACGCCGCCACAGTTTGTGTTAGACGTCATCAAAGACAGTCTGGCTAAAATCCAAAATTACCCCACCACCAACGGTTTGCCTGAGCTGCGCCAAGCGATTGCCGATTGGGTACAGCGCCGTTTCCAGGTCAAACAATTAAATGCCGACACCCAAGTGTTACCGGTGATGGGTACACGTGAGGCGCTATTTAGTTTTGTGCAAGCGGCATTTAACCGTGAGGATAGCAAACGACCTTACGTGGTGATGCCAAATCCGTTTTATCAGATTTATGAAGGGGCGACGCTGCTCGCTGGGGGACAGCCGTATTTTGTCAATTGTACTGCCGACAATAACTTTGTCGGGGACTATGACAGCGTGCCAAGCGAGATTTGGGAGAAGACTCAACTGGTCTTTGTGTGTAGTCCAAACAACCCAACTGGCTCAGTAATGGATATGGCGCAGTGGCAACGTCTGGTTGAGCTATCGGATAAATACGGCTTTATCCTAGCCAGTGATGAGTGCTACAGTGAGCTATATTTTGAGGGGCCGCCAATTGGACTACTTGAAGTCTGCGCCAAACTCGGACGCGATGATTTTGCCAATTGCGTGGTGTTTCATTCGCTGTCAAAACGCTCCAATCTACCTGGCATGCGCTCAGGATTTGTGGCAGGTGATGCCAAGCTACTAGCGCCGTATGCCCAGTACCGCACTTATCAAGGCTGTGCGATGCCGATTCATCATCAGCTGGCTTCGATTACCGCGTGGCAAGATGAAGCCCATGTGGAAGCAAACCGCAAATTATATCGCCAAAAGTTTGATTTGTGGATGGACAAGCTGTCAGACAAATTACCGCTACGCCGTCCTGATGCCGGTTTTTATTTTTGGTTGCCGGTACAAGATGATGAGCAGTTTGTCAAAGTGATTTATGAACAGCTAAATATCCATGCGCTCGCAGGGCGTTACCTATCTCGTGATACGCCTCCATACCAAAAAAACAGCGGCAACGCTGGCAAAAACCATGTGCGCATGGCATTGGTTGCAGATATCGCACAAAGCAGCGAAGCGATTGATCGATTGCTGAGCTTAGACTTATCAAATTTGGTGTAATTTTTCATAAAAAAAGTGATGGCTAGCTACCATCACTTTTTTTGACTTTTTTGTTTTTACTTTCTTGTAAGCCTTCAGCGTGCAACGACTGCTAGTCTTCAAGATTTTTTAGCAGGGTACTGACCTGTGCCAAGCGTTTGCGTTTTTGGTGGATATCATGGCTGACAAAGATATCATCGGTTTCAGGTAGCATAAACCAATCTGGGTGGCGAAAAGTGTTCTCAATATCTTGTAAACCACTTTCCCAGTGTTCTTGCATGGTCGAGCCGCTAAACTCGTAGTCTTTATAGCCGCGCTCATAAGTCTTTTTGTGATAAATCAGATGAATCACGTTTTTGACACCGACTTCTGTCATTTCGCGGGCTTTGTTGACGCACAGTTCTTCAACTTTATCAACTTTAGCATCGTCATCGATGATTTCGAGTAACTCTTTGATAAGGCGCGTATAACGCAGCTTTTGCGCCATAAAGTCAGTAACCATGCGGGTTTTGCTAGAGTATTGAATGTCTTTGATGCGCTCGTCAATCTCCATCATATTCTCTGGTACCGTGCCCTTGGCATTCCACAAATCCACTTGGAAAATCAATTGCTTGAGGTGCTCTTCATGGCTTAAGATTTCATTGAGTGGCGTGTTGGACACCAATCCGCCATCCCAATAATACTCCCCATCAATTTCAACCGCCGGAAACCCTGGCGGCAGTGCACCCGATGCAATAAAGTGATCGTAGTGCAGTTCTTCATTTTCATTGCTAAAAATGGCAAAGTTACCATTACGCACATTGACCGCAGACACCGATACTTTCATCCGATTGACGTCATTGACCAGTTTTAAATCACAATAACGCTCCAGGGTTTCGCGCAGCTTGTCGGTGGTGTAATAGCTTAAGTGATTGGGGGTGGTGTCATACGGCACAAAATAACGCGGTTTAAAAAAGCCACGCTGTCCTTCAATCATGGTTTGCCAAGCCTCAGCGGTAGATTCCATCACCCGCAGCTGCTGCTTTAAAAAGCCATTTTCAAATATCCACGGCATAAAATGGCTTACCATGTCAATTTTGCTGAGTTTATCTAGCTCATTGGCCGTTTGACGGTAGATGTTCAGCCCTGCAGGGGTGTAGTTACGATGGGTGATGGTGTTCCAAAATCCTTGCAGCGCTGCCAAGCGGTTCTCTGGACGGTTACCTGCGATGATGGCGGTATTGAGCGCCCCAATTGAAATACCTGAGATACGGTCAATTTTGATGCCTTGTTTATGCAGCCCTTCATAAATCCCTGCTTGGTAGGCACCGAGCGCACCGCCACCTTGGAGCAGCAACGACACGCTATCGTATTGTTTGACCAATTCTTTGAGCGGGGGTGTGCCTTGTGGCGTAGGTTGATTGGGGTTTGGGTTTGGTGGCTCTATCGCCTTGAGCGGTGATAAATTATCAGGTGATGGCTTGGATGGTTGCGCAGGTGTGGGAATAGTTTTTCTAGTTGACATAGTAATCTCATCATCCATAAATATATTGTTTTTTTATCTAGTATAGAAGATATATCACTCAAGTATTGTAGCAAGATTTTATAGCGACAAAATGATATATGCGTGACTTTTTTGATGATTTTGTCATTCATGAGCCTTTGATTACAGATAAATTGCATATTGCATAAAGGTGAATACACGCAATTTTAAAAAACTGACTTATAGTAAAAAAAGCGGCTCAATCATTGTTGTATTTAGAACGTAGGTATTTAGAGCGGAGATATTTGAAGCCTAAATATCTAGAGCCTAAATATCTGGAGCCTAGATATTTAGAGCCTATACGCTACGCCCGTATCTTTTTAGCTAACAATTTGCCGTTTAAAATTTACCGTTTAAATGGACAGTTAATCGCCCAAATGTACGTCTTTGACAATCACTTGCTGATGGATGGGGAAATTACCGAGCGTCGCCCCTGCTTTGCGGTCAGCAAAATAATGTTGCAGTGTTTCAATGACATTTTGGAATGCCAAGTCTTCCCAAGGAATGTCCTCTTCGGCAAACAGCGCGCATTCTAGGCTCTCGATGCCCACCCCAAATTTGCCATCTTTGAGCGAGCCGATAAACATCACATGAATCTGTCCGATATCGGGTATGTCGTATAGACAATATAACTCTAATGCACTACCGATAGCTTCGGCTTCTTCAAAACACTCACGATTGCCCCCATCTTTCATGGTCTCGCCAAGCTCCATAAAGCCTGCGGGCAACGTCCAATAACCATGACGCGGTTCAATCGCGCGGCGACAGAGCAAAACCTTACCTTCATGAATGAGTAAACAGCCATTGATGACTTTGGGATTTTCGTAATGGATGTAGCCACAAGACGGACACACGATGCGCGGACGACTGTCCATCGGCGGGATTTTGGTTTCGGCTAGATGACCGCATTGTAGGCAGTAAGGCATGGCATTTTCCTATTATTTTTATGTTTTGTGAGATGAAAGTCGTTTTAAGTATGGTAGCATTGATTGCAGGTTTTTACATGATAAAAATGATTTGAGCAGCTGATTATGAGAAAGTTTAGCTTAGTATTTAGCTGGGTATTAAGTTTGGGATTATTAGCAGGTTGTAACGCGCTGCATACCCAGCCTAGTATGCAAAAACCTGTTTCAGCTATGCCAGCATTACCGTTTGATAATGATATCGACAATAGACAATTAGTTTTAGATAAATTCGGTCAACTCAAAGCGCCCTATAAACATTGCGAAATTGCCCATTAAATTTTGATGAATTAAAAAATATGTCCACAACTAGATTTCAAAGTCCCTTACTGACCCAACTGGCTGAGCGAATCGCAAAACTGCCATTCGACCCCACGCCGCAGCCGTATTCGGTACTCATCGCCATTACCAATGAAGCTGAGCCAAAAGTTTTGTACTCGTTGCGCGCTTCGGATATGCGAGAACATGCCGGCGAAGTATCATTTGCAGGTGGCAGACGCGAAGACACAGACGATAGCAACCAAGCTACCGCGTTACGAGAAACGCATGAGGAAACCGGTATTCATCCCAGTCAAGTGACTGTGTTGGGCGAATTGCCCCTACAATTTGCCAAAAGCGGCAGACCTGTCAAGCCGATTGTGGGGGTAATACCACCCAGTGTTAACCTTGTGCCAGAGATGTGCGAAATTGCAAGGCTATTTTGGGCAGATTTAGCCACGCTTATTCGCCAGCCGACCATCGATTATGCGTATGATTTGGGGAGTCAAGTACTGGTATCACCCAGCTTTATCATTGATGGCGAGACCGTATGGGGCTTGACTGGACGCATCACCGCAAGCCTACTGGAAATGGGATTTGACCGCCAGATTGATTGGTATTTTAATGTTCACGATAAATAGCCAATCAACTAGAAACTAATTACTGCAGCGCTGTCCACGCTAGCATTTCATCTAGCACAGCTTTGGCATTGCTATTATTTTTGACATTGTCGGCATTAATCATCCCAACCACTGCATACCATTTTCCTGATTTGCCTTGAACATAGCCTGCCATACTGGTGACATTATCGAGCGTACCTGTTTTGATCCAAGCATGCCCAATGGCAGGGTTATTTGGCTGGCGCAGTTTCAGCGCTTTGATGGTACCCGACTCGCCTGCCACGCCCAACGAATCACGATATACGGTAAAATTGGGTGAATGATAAGCGAGAGTTAGCAGCGCTAACATACTATTGGGCGCCACGCGGCAATCACGGCATAAACCTGAGGCTCTAGTCATCACAGGGGGCTGTGCTTGGGGCAGCTTTTGTTGCCACCACTGGTCGATGTAGGCAAAGGTTTTTGGATAAGTACTGATGCGCTGCTTGTCGGCATACAGCGGTAGCGACAAGGCGATTTGTTCCGTCATCACATTGTTGGAGTGCTGATTGATGTCCTTGATTTGCTCATGCAATGGATTGGAGGCGACATAGCCAACCAATTTTGGGGTTAATGGTTTGCCAAAGTATTTTAGGTATAAGCGAATATACCAAGGTAGCGCTTGCGGTAGCGCCTTGGCTTGCTGCATATAAGCCACCGCAGGATTGGCAAATTCAATGCTCCCTGTAAAGTTTGGCAAGATTTTTTGCCAGTCGGCGATGATTTGTTGCTTGACCAGTACATCCCCATCAGGAAACGTCAGATAGCGCTTTTGCTCACCACAAAAGGCGGACGCGGTTTGATGAAAGCTCAATCCTGTGGACGTCAATGTCCCAATCCAATCATCTTGGTTGTTATTACAAGGCTCTTGACTGGCTTGCAGTGTTGTAGGCATAGTAAAGTTTGCCAGCGCAGGCTTTAGGCTGACTTGATACGCCGCTACGTCTTTGGGATTAATCGAAGGTTTGCTTTGGATTTGCTCAAGATTTGCCGCAGGATTGTCGATATCTGTCGAAGCCGATGTTGTGGATCGCGTGACGCTACTGGTATTAGGCTTTACGACCGGTGTGGCATTGGGTTTTGCTATTGGCACTAAATCTACTTCCACCGTACCAAAATTGGTTAATAAAGCATTGGGCTGGGCATTGTAAGGGCGTAATCCTTTATCATCAAACGCATTAACATCAAAATCCACCCCTTGAAACTGCTGATTATCGATGATTAAATTGCCTTGCACCTGCTTAATACCCTGTGCTTTGATCATGGCAAGCAGCTGGTACAAGCGCTCGTTTTCCAGTTTTGGGTCGCCACTGCCCTGCACAATCACATCACCATAAAGCGTGCCTTTCCACACAAAACCATGCTGATATAATTTGGTTTGCCAAACAAAATCTTTGCCCAAACTATCGAGCGCCACATAAGTGGGAATCAGTTTCTGCGTAGATGCGGGGGTACGTGGCACATCAGCGTTATAACTAAACAAAGCAGTTTGGGGCGCAGTCGAAGCTGCATTTTGCGGATTGTCCGTTAACGGTTGTACCACCATGCTCAGGCTATCGGTCGGAATATTGGCTTGGGCAAGTTTGGCTTGAATCATTTCAGGTAGCTTGTTGACTGGATCGCGCTGCCCCATGACCAACTGGCTTTGCTTGGTCACTGGGTCAGTGGGTATTGGCGGCTGGACTTGTGTGGTATCTGACGTATGACCCACCAAGGACAGACAAGCCATCCATAGCAATAAACCCGTTTTTAAAGACAATAATTGAGTAGCGCGGGTTTGCAGACCCACGGATTGGCGCGAATTTTTCATAACAACAGCAACAATGTGACGAATCTATACTAGGTATCGAATCTTATTAGGCAAAAATAAATTAGGCAAAAATAAGCTGCCACCTTATCGCTTTTTGCCACAAAAATCCACCTGATTTCATAGCAAATCGGCTAAAATTAAGGCATTTAGATAAACTGCCGTAGCCTTCTGTTGCAATTCTCTACATTTCAATTTTTAGATATTTGCTAAACTGTCGCCTAATTGCCACATTGCAGTCACTGCTATTGCCGTTTTGGGTTTCAATCGAGAACGCTGACCCCTTGCTTTGGGGTGTTGGGTCAAAATTATTTAGGTTAAAAAAAATTTATGTTAAACAAATCTATCGCCACCTCTGCCATGACTATAGGCGCTATGAGTCTTGTGCTAGCGTTATCTGCATGCTCAAAAAAAGATGATAAAGCCACAACCACTACCGCTTCTGCAACGACGACCACCACCACGTCAACCTCTACAACAACTGCACCAGTGGCGGCTTCCCAAGCCATCTCTAACGCGCCTGCTAGTGCTGCCGTTACCACCACTGCTTCGTCAGCCACGACAACTGTCACCACGCCAGCGACTGCAGAAAAAACCGCCAACATTAGCAGCGCCCCTACAGTTGCCGCCAATAATGCCGCGGCTGCGACACCCAATCTTGCCCTAAAAGCGGATTTGACTCAGTTATTTAAAACCTTAAACGAGCTTGACCGCAATACCCAAGCCAAACAAGCAGAAATGGCAAAAAAAATGCAAAACGCCAAAACGCCTGCTGACCAACAAGCTTTCTTTAAAGAAGTGGTGGCACAGTTAGATTTGCAAAAAGCCACGCTTAACAAACTAAAATTTAATGACCCCCGTGTTGCACAAACTCGCGATAAAATGGTTGAAAGTATTACCAATAGCCGTGCCGGTACGGCGGCTTTAATCAAAAAACCAACGGCAACCCCAGAGACCAATCCAGAAATTGCTAAGTCAATGGAAAAAGCGCAAAAATCCGCTGAAGAAGCCCGTACCATGTTGATGCAATTAACCCAAGAAGCAGGCATCAAGCCAAAAGGCGCAGACGCCGCGGCTAGCAAAAAATAAAGTCATCTTTAAATAAAAAACTCTCATGATGAGAATTTTTTATGTCGGTTAGCTTTTATGACTTCATAAGCTTGCTATGAGTTCATCAGATGGGTAAACAACATGGCAGTCATGATGGCATCATTCAAGGCATTATGGGCAGGTAATTGCGGGATTTGGTATTGTTCTAGTAGTTGATTGAGGTGTGGTAACTGCCCAACTTGGCTGGGGTCATGTCGATGCTGATTTTGTTGATACAATCGACTGACATCGACAAGTTTATTAGCCAGTTCCACGCCCAAAAACGGTTTGGCAATGGCATTTAAAAACGCCATGTCCATGTCCACACAAAACCCAATTATCGGACGGTTTTTAAGCATTGGCAATAATTGGGTGAGCATCTCGTCATACGATAAGCCATTGTCGACATCTATCGGTCTTAACCCATGAATCACAATGGTGTCGTGGGTGGGCATCACAGGCGGACGGCATACCAAGGACAGCGCGCTATCGGTATCAATCACAAACCCGTTACTTTCTTTGCGTACCTGTACTGCACCGACACTTAAAATATAATCTTGTTTGGCATTAAGCCCGGTCATTTCTAGGTCTAGGCTTACCCACTCATTGGGGATTTTAAATAGCGGGGTATCAAACAGATAAGCGTACTCAGGCTTGCTGAGTCGCTGTTTTTGTCGCTCAAGTTTTTGACCGCTGAACAGATTTTTGATGCGATGAAACATGGCTTTTCTCTAGGCAATTAACACTATCTATTCAATTAAAAGATATCTTCAATTAAAAAATATCTATTTAGTTAAAAAATATCTAGGCGATAATGATGGGTAATAAAGGTTTTAAAATCTTTGACCATCGCCAAACATTCTTTTAACAAGTCTTTTTCCAGCGCTGATAAGTGATTGGGATTCACTGCTCGCGCTGTTCTATCTTGTGTGGTCAATGCCACATCCAGTCGTTTTGCCATAAAAAAATCCAGTGCTTCTGCCAGATTTTGCGCCATGGTGTCATCTAGCACGTGTTGCTGTGCTAACTGCTGCAGTCGGCTCCTGGTGTTGGTCTCAGTGATATGATATTCCAATGATAAGGCTCGCACGCCATGCACAATCGGGAATATCCCTGCTTTTTTTAGGTCAATATCGGTTTCACTGGCACCGACAAATTTTTGCCACCAGCCACTGCTATCGCCAAATTGTAGAATCGGTTTGGCAAAACGGTTGATAAAGTTGCTAGTCGCCACATTTTGCGCGGTGACTTGCCAATGTTTTTGCAGCTGCTCAAAAAGCTTAATATCGCCGCAAACAAAATGCGCATCGACTAAGGTCGCAATCCACATCATATCTTCACTACTGCCACTCACGTACCATGCCGTGATTTGTTTTTCAAAGGCGGTTGAAGTTTTTCGCCAACGCTCGTTGCTAAGCATAATCTTGCCATCACAATAGGGATAACCCATGTTTGCCAATGCCTCATTGAACTGCGCGGCATAGCTGGGCAGATTGTCATCTTTAAAACCATTGCGGATAATCAGCGCATTGTCTTGGTCAGTACGCAAGATTTGTTCACCACGCCCTTCTGAGCCCATCACAAACAGACAAGTATTGTAGAAGGTGATAGCAGGCACAATCAGCTGCCATACCTTGGCAAACACTTGTGAATTCAAGCTTTGCACCAGACGGCTGATAACATGGATTTTGATGCCGCTGGCGTGCTGCTCACGGATAAATTTACCAATCAATTCCACCGCCACCGCAACATCCTCTAGGCTCTGCGCTTGCTCAATACGAGCAACAATAAGATTGGAATGGTTGGTTAAAAAGCTCAGTAATTCGGTTTGTCCCAAAATCCCAATGATTTGACCTTGACTGTCAATAATGGGTAAACGGTGGGTACGAGTTTGTAACATGGTCAGCAAGGCTTCACTCACATCTTGCGATTGATGCACGGTATGGATTTTAAAATTAGTAAAGTCCAGCACAGGCGTAGTGGCAAAATCAACTTTTTGTCCAATCGCTCGGCACACATCGGTTTGGGTAAAAATACCGATGCGCTCGACATACGCTGCGATGGTGGATTTTTCGACGCCTTGTGCGATGAGTTTGTCACGCTCCGTTTCGGTCATTCGCGCTTGTGACTTAACCAAAATATGCTTGATGTCAAATTGGTTCATCGCCATCGTGGCATCGTATAGCGTTGCCGTATCATCGACAAAATGCGGCGGTTTGATATGCTGTCCCAAATTGGCAATCGGTTGATATAGCAGTTTTTGACTTTCACTTTGGGCAAGGCGAGCTTGGTGATGATTGAGACGGGCAGCGACATCGGCAAACAAGGCGTTTTTTAAGGTGGGATTTTGCTCAGTGATAGCACTTAGCACTTGCCCATCGATACGGTACATCAGACTTTGCTGCTGGGTGATAAAGTTGAACACGCCGTTTTGCCTGACCTTGGTATCAAACCAATCGCCTGCATTTAAGGTAGAAATCAACGCATCGCCTTGTAATTGATGAACAAAGCCTTTAAGGATAATAAAAAAATCCCCTTGCCATCCCGCAGGTATGGGCTGCAAGTTGTCCAAATAGACGATTTTACTGTGCTGTTGCAGATAGGTTCGCTGCTGAGCGCTTAGTGTATCAAACGGGGGCTGGTGTAGATGTTGTATGTCCAAAGTCTGTATCGTTGAGCCACTCATATCACCATCCTTGTATTGCGGCTAAAAATAAATCTCATGTCCTATGAGTCTTGTTAGATTATAATCAAAGTTGTCTGAGGCAACAATCGTGTTTCAACAAATATCGATGGGTCGTGGTGGTATGTAATTTACACCCGTCAAACATATCAGTATAGGTAATGGGTAAACAGATGAATTATTTAGGTTTTCTTTGTTTGGGCGTAGGGATTTTGACATTGGTCGCGGGTATGCTATGTTTTTTATTATCTAAAGTCAGTAAGGAGCCGCTTGTCAAGTATAAAACCCAACGCATTGCGATGGTGCTATTGCCACTGGCGATTGTACTACTTAGTATCGGATTCAAATTTAGTATGAGTGTGGTGAATCCTGAGAGGTAAATAACTAGCTTTGATAACTAGACCTGGTAACTGGTCTTAACCACAAAATGAAAAATGCAAACATATAAAAAAGTCAACCTAACATAAGCTGACCTTTAACCTAAATTAACCTAAATTCAAAACAATTAAGTTGGTTTGACTGCAACTAGCACACGGATACTATCAGGAATTAAGGATAAATGACCCAGTGCATGTAAGCCCTGTTCTTGCAAACGTTTTAATTGATTGATTTCTGCGTCTCGTACATTCGGATTGATGGATTGCAAATATTGCAGGCGCTCAACTTCACGCTCATAGCGCTGATTAAATACCTCTTTGGCTTGCTCACTTATCGCAGGTAATTGCTGGTTTGCCAATGCTACTGCTTGCTCATAGCGCACTTCGATGATGTCTTTACGCGCTTTGATGACTTGACGTGCTCGGGTTTTGTCCAAACGATGAATATGCGACACAATCATATCAGGCGCAATTTTATCGCTAAAATCAGTCCCTTGCTGGCTTAAAAACACCCGAATGAGCGGCTTTGGCAAAAATGCGGGTAAATTAAGTAGCTTTGGCGCAATCGCTTCAACACGAAAATTAACTTCGACCAATACCAGTCCTTCAGGCATGGCATTACTTTGTAAAGTTGCAACCGTGGTATTACCAAACGTGCCTGCGTTGACCGTTTCAAAGATACTTTGCATCAAAGGATGCTCATAAGTCATAAATTCCATGTCTTCGCGTAGTAACGCTTGGTCACGCTCAAAGGTCAGGGTCATGCCATCTTCAGGCACTGCCAGTCCTTGCACTTGTACTTCATCGCTCGGATGCAGCATCAATGAGCCATCACGCTGTCCACTATATTCCATATTAATGGACGACATAAAGCGTTCAAACAAACGTGGCAACATGTGGGTATCATCAAAATCACGCATAGTGTAGGCGATTTTACTGGCGACACGCGGTCGACAAGAATTGTATTCAAGCAGTCTGTCACGCCCTGCTTGCATGGCTGCTTCTAGTGCGAGGCGCTGGGCTTTGCCTTCTTCAATCAACTGATCTAAAGTAATTTCTTGACCCTCATCTTCGACTTTTTGCCCTTCAAGCAGCGGTTTTAAATCCACAATAAACTGCTCTTGAACGGTTTGCGCTGTGGGTGAGATTTGGTTAAAAATATTTAGCGCTTCATTATACCAGCGGTACATACGTTCAGTTGCCGTGCCTTCGACAAAAGGTACATGAATGGTAATCTCGTTTTGCTGACCGATACGGTCAAGGCGGCCAATCCGCTGCTCTAATGTATCAGGATTGGCGGGCAAATCAAACAACACCAAATCACTGGCAAACTGGAAATTACGCCCTTCAGAGCCAATTTCAGAAGCCAACAATACTTGCGCGCCTTCAATATCGGCAAAATACGCCGCCGCTTGGTCGCGCTCCAGTAGGGTCATTTGCTCAGTAAAAATCGCGGTTTTAATGCCCGCATGCAATCGCAATACTGCCTCTAAACTCTCAACCGTTGCCCCACTGCGCGCAATCAGCAGCACCTTTTGATGTTTTAAGGTGTTTTTAAGCAAATCAACCAGCCAAGGCACCCGCGGGTCTTGTTCCAGCCAACTGCCATCGGGCTGTAACTCTTCTGGCCATAATTGTTCGCGCAATTTACCTTGCGTGTGATAACTGTCTTGCCAACTTATCGGGAGCGGCAGTGGGTACGCCATTGAGCGCCGACCTTTGAAGCCAGAAATAAGCTCAGACACGCTCTCACGGGTGTTGCGAAATAGCACACGACCAGTACCATGACGATCTAACAATTCATTGATGGCGCGCGCACGACCTTGCTCGTCATCACTGATATCGTGACCTAACAACTGCGCTAATGCTGATTTTTGCTTATCTGACAGCGATTGGTCACCCAATAACACCTCAGCAATTGCTGCGGTTTGCGCAAAATTTTCTTCTGCATCGATAAAGTCGTCTAAATCATTAAAACGATTGGGATCTAATAATCGTAACCGCGCAAAATGGCTTTCTAAACCTAACTGCTCAGGGGTTGCTGTGAGTAACAAAACACCTGCGGTTTGTTCGGCCAAATCTTCAACCAAATCGTATTTGTCATTGCCGCCTTGCTCACTGTCCCAATGCAAATGGTGCGCTTCATCCACAACCAGCAAATCAAACCCCGCTTCCAATGCTTTTTCATGCAAATCTTCATGGTCGAGTAGCAAATCAATACTAGCAATAATCAACTGCTCAGTGGTAAAAGGATTTTGCTCAGGGTCATGCTCTGCAATCGCTGCGGTTCTGACCAAATCAAAAATCGCAAACTCAAGATTAAAACGGCGACGCATTTCAATCATCCATTGGTACTGCAAACTATCAGGTACCAAAATCAAAATACGCTCAGATTTGCCGGTGATTAATTGCTGGTGAATAATCAGACCCGCTTCAATTGTCTTGCCAAGCCCTACCTCATCGGCAAGCAGCACGCGCGGCGCGATACGTTTACCTACTTCATGGGCGATATACAGCTGATGCTCAATAATATCGACACGTGCGCCCATCAAGCCTCTTAGTGGATGAGACGCCAAATAGGCTTGGGTACGCAGTAGCTCTTGGCGCAGTTCATACCAATCATTTTGGTGGATACGACTGGCGAGCAAGCGCTCAAGGGGTTTTGCCAAATTAATATTAGCCGCAAGGCGCGTTTCCATAATCGCACGGTCATGACCTTCAACCGAGTATTTATAGACGCCATTGGTTTCTTCAAAATCGCTGACCACATACGATGCGCCATCTTGGTCGTGTATGGTATCCCCTGCTTTGAAGGTCACACGCGACAAAGGCGCCGATGTCTTGGCATACACACGCGTTTCTTCACTTTGCGGGAACAAAATATGCACGCAGCGTTCATCAACGAGCACGACGACGCCCAGCCCCAATTCATTCTCTGTATCCGACAGATAACGTTGTCCAATCGCAAAATCAGTCATACCGCTTAACCATGCTTCCAAATTAGAAATTTAAATGATGAAAAGTAAAACTGTTTATGATAGCAAAAATTACATTTTCAAGTGAATGATTTTGTTGATAGCTGCTGTTTAGTTATTCATCATTCGCTACCAACGGACTGACGACTGGCATACCTTCGGTCATGAGCGCTTGTGTGAGCATCTCAATATTATACACTGCGTGACCTTTTACCGTATTTTCAAAGTAAATATACAAGGTATCAAAATTGGCTTGTTGATTGGCAATGGTCTTTGCCCAAGCCTGCATTTCTGCATCACTGTAGCGATAATCATGCCGCTCGGCCGCCGAATGGGCATCCCACCAGTCTAAGTTTTGCCCATGCATACGTAAATAACCGATGCGGCTAGTAAACAACAGCCGACTGGGCGGTAAACCATGGATATTTGGATAGTCCACACTACACCAAATCAAATTTTGCTGCTGAAAACTGGCATAAACTTGCGGGATATGCCAGCTTTGGTGGCGAAATTCTATCGCCAATGGTAACCCATCAAACCAACTGGTTAAGATTGCCAAATACTGACGATGTGCCACCGTTCTATCAAAACCATGCGGAAATTGAATCAATAACGCAGCCAAGCAGTCTGCCGCTAAGATAGGTTCAATCGCCTGTAAAAAAGCTTGCGCGGTCTCTGCAGTGGCGGTTAATCGGTGGGTAAAATCTTGGTGAATCTTAATCGAAAATTTTAGCTTTCCGTTGGATTTTTTAAGCATACCTTCATACGCTTTTCGACCTAAAGGCGCATAAAAGCTACTATTGATTTCAACAGTGGCATAATGACGACTATACTCGGTTAAAAATTCGGTTTTTTTGGTGTCAGCAGGATATAGGATTCCCAAAAAATCCGTATCACTGTATCCACCGGTTCCGATATAGATGCTCATAGAAAATTGGTCTACTCAATTGCAAAATTAGCCCATCATTGATTAATAGAAAATTGATTAATAGAAATTAATAAAAGTCGTATATAACGCCATCATCCATAACAAAAAAAGCATCGTCAAGGCTAACAGCTGCGCGGCAGAACCTACATCTTTACCAATCTTTGCCAATGGATGACGTTCTGTCGATGTATGGTCAATTGACGCTTCAATACCGGTATTAAACAACTCAACGATGAGAGAAAAAAACGATGAAAACACCAGTATCATTTTAATCGGCATCATAAAAGGTAAAAAAATCAGCGCAATTAATAAAATGCTATTGAGCCATGCAACCTGTCGAAAAGCCGCTTCATTTTGATACGCCGCAACCAAACCATCTTTAGAGTAACCTGCGGCATTGATGATACGTTTGAGCCCTGTTTTTCCCTTGGTCTGCGCGGCATATCCATCTAAATGGTTGGCTAAATGGCTAGCAAATTTATCAGAGCGCTGATTTGAACTAGGTGATGTCATGATGCTAATGGGTTATAAAAAATTTTCTCATTCTACCATAGATTAATCCTAGAATTTTCACAATATATACTGCCGCGAGCATTGATAGCCCTTGATAAACAAGCTTTAAATTATGAGAATTTAAGTGCAAATAAAATCTATAAATATTGATTGCCATTTTAATGATAATGGCATAAATTCTAAGCCTTCTGCTATTTTTCGCAGCAACCACTCCACCTTGCAATTTTTAGTTAGTGTTGTCACCTTATTTGATGAAAAATCTATGATGAAATTACGCGCCACTTGCCAACTCGATTATTACTTTTCCCAGCCTACCCCTGCGGTGTTTCTGCTAAGACCGCAATCAGGGTTAGCACAGCAGATCACTCAAGAAGAATGGCAAGTCACGCCACCCCTAGCAGTTACAAGCTATAACGACAATTTTGGTAACTTATGTGACAGGGTTTTATTTCCAATGGGGGCTTACCAAGTTAGCTTAACAGTTGAGCTATGCACCAGCGAATGGATAGACGTCGCACCCGGTATGCCAAAAACACCGATTGAGCAGCTGCCTTCAGATACAATGGTATATTTGTTACCCAGTCGCTATTGTCTGCCAGAATTTCTACTTCAAGAAGCCCAAATGATAACCCAAGATTCTGCTGAAGGTTATGACAAAGCGGCGGCAATTTGCGCCTATATTCACCAAAACTTTACTTACCAATATGGGAGTAGTACAGCAGAGACCACAGCACTAGACACTTGGCAACATAAAAAAGGCGTCTGTCGTGATTTTGCCCATTTAGGCATCAGTCTATCACGGGCATTAGATATGCCGGCTCGGATGGTGGTTGGCTACTTATATCAACTTGACCCAATGGACTTACATGCATGGTATGAGGTTTTTATTGGCGACCGTTGGTACACATTTGACGCCACGCAATCTGCGCCAAAAGGCGGTCGTGCGATCCTAGGTTATGGAAGGGATGCTGCGGATGTTGCTTTTGCGACTTTCTTCGCGCCATTTGAATTAAAAGATATGAAAGTTAACGTAGAAAAAATCGACTGATTTTATCATAGATGTTCAAAGTGGAAGCCTCTATTAGTAGAAGGCTTTCATCTCAATTTTTTTATTACCAATATTCATAACTTAGATTGTTGCAAACCCACAAAGCAAAAAAACACCCCCCTTACTGATGTAAGGGGGGTGTTTTAGAATAGGAAGCTGACGATGACCTACTCTCACATGGGCGAACCA